>NZ_JBCNYA010000002.1:0-199136 GCF_049727805.1 Frateuria sp. YIM B11624 | reverse complement strand
CCGCCGTCCGCCGACCTGCGCCGCGCCTGGCTGCGCAGCCAGGCGCGCCAGCAGCGCTGGGACGACTTCCTCGCGCTCTACACACCCGGTCTGGGTGATGCGCTCGCCTGCGACGCGCTGCAGGCGAAGCTGGCGCAGGGTGGCACGCTCGACTTCGAGCGCGACCTCGCCACGCTGTGGACCAAGCCCAGCCTGCCCAATGCCTGCGACCCGGTGCTCGCCGCTGCGCACGATGCCGGCCTGCTCACCGACGCGCGGCTGTGGACGCGCATCGACCGCGCGCTCGACGCTGGCCAGGGCGGCACCGTCGCCGCGCTGGCGCCCTGGCTGCCCGGCGAGGAAACCAAGGCGGCCGCCCGCCTGGCGCAGGCCCTGCGCGACCCGGCCGCGGCCGTCGCCGACGCGGTGAACTGGCCGGACACGCCGCGCCACCGCCAGGCCGCCGCGCTCGCCCTGCAGCGCGTGGCCCGGCGCGACACCGACGCCGCCGACGCCGGCTGGCAGCGCCTGCGTCCGCGCTTCACCTTCACGCCCGCGCAGCGCGACGGCGTGCTCTACGCACTCGCGCTGTACCACGCGACCGACTTCGACGAGCACGCCCTCGTCCGCCTCGCCGCGCTGCCCACCGAGGCGCAGACCGACAGCAGCCGCGAATGGCGCGCCCGCGTGGCGCTGGCGCGGCAGGACTGGCCCGCCGTGCTGGCCGCCATCGACGCCATGCCGGCCGGTCAGCAGGACGAGGACGAGTGGCGCTACTTCCGCGCCCGCGCGCTCGCCGCCACCGGCCAGGCAACCCAGGCCGACGCGCTGTACGGCAAGCTGGCGCAGGAGCCGACCTACTACGGCTTCCTCGCCGCCGATCGCGTGCGGGGCGACTATGCGATCTGCCCGCTCGACCCGCCGGACGACCCGCAGCGCGAGCAGGCGCTGCTCGCCAGGCCCGGGCTGCAGCGTGCCTTCGAACTGTTCGCCGTGGACCTGCCGCAACGGGCCCGCCGCGAGTGGTCGCGCGCACTGGACGGCGCCGACGCGGCCACCCTGCAACTGGCCGCACGACTGGCCTACGAGCGCCAGTGGTACGACCGCGCCGTGTTCGCCTACTCCAGCGGCGATGCCTTGCGCTACTACGACCAGCGCTTCCCGCTGGCCAGCCAGGACGGCGTGGTGCCGCAGGCACAGCAGGCCGGCATCGACCCATCCTGGGCCTACGCGATCGCCCGCGCCGAGAGCGCCTGGATGAGCGACGCACACTCCGGCGCCGACGCGCGCGGGCTGATGCAGCTCGTGCCGGCCACCGCCGCGCAGGTCGCCAGGAAGAACGGGCTGGCCTGGAGCGGCGGCCAGTCGCTGTACGATCCGGTGGTCAACATCATGCTGGGCACGCGCTACCTGGCGCAGATGGCCGCACGCTACGGCGGCGCGCCCTGGCTGGCGAGCGCCGCCTACAACGCCGGCCCGAACAAGGTCGACCAGTGGCTGGACCAGCGCGGCAGCTTGCCGCCGGACCTGTTCGTGGCGACCATTCCCTACCATGAGACCCGCGACTACGTGGCCCGCGTGATGGCCTTCGCCGTGATCTACGACTGGCGCCTGTCCGGCAAGGCCCTGCCGCTGGCCTCGCGGATGCCGGCGGTCGGCCAGCCGTATGGCCTTCCAGACGTCCATACGCCGCGCCGGGACGTCACCTGTCCCACCACTTCCGCACCGGCCTCCGCCTCGAGCGCGGTGGCGGGTACGTCGCGCTGACATGCGCCGTTACCTGGTCGGTGGTGCGGTGCGCGACCGGCTGCTCGGGCGGCCGGTGGTCGACCGCGACCACGTGGTGGTCGGCGCCACGCCCGGGGAAATGCTGGCACGGGGCTTCAAGCCGGTCGGCAAGGATTTCCCGGTGTTCCTGCACCCGGACAGCGGCGAGGAGTACGCGCTGGCGCGCACCGAGCGCAAGACCGGCCATGGCTACCACGGCTTCGCCTTCCACGCCGATCCGGGCGTGACGCTGGAAGAGGACTTGGCGCGGCGCGACCTCACCATCAACGCGATCGCGCAGGACGAGCATGGCGGGCTGGTCGACCCGTTCCACGGCCAGCGCGACCTCGAACAGCGCGTGCTGCGGCACGTGTCGCCCGCGTTCGTGGAAGACCCGGTGCGCCTGCTGCGGGTGGCACGTTTCGCCGCACGCTTCGCGCCGCTGGGCTTCCGCGTCGCCGACGAGACCATGGCACTGATGCGCGCCATGGTCGTCGACGGCGAGGTCGACCACCTGGTGCCCGAGCGCGTGTGGGCCGAGACCCGCCGCGCGCTGGCCGAGGCGCAGCCCTCGGCCTTCGTGCGCGTGCTGCGCGAGGCCGGCGCGCTGGCGGTGCTGTTTCCCGAAGTTGACGCGCTCTACGGCGTGCCGCAGCGGCCTGAGTACCACCCGGAGGTCGACACCGGCGTACATCTCGAGCTGGTGCTGGACATGGCCGCGCGGCTTGCCCCCGGCGACGACCTGGTGGGCTTCTGCGCGCTCTGCCACGACCTGGGCAAGGCGCGCACGCCGGCCGACGTGCTGCCGGGCCACATCGGCCACGAACACGCCGGCGTCGAGCCGCTGCGCGCGCTGGCCGCGCGACTGAAGGTGCCGGCCGAGCATGCGGCGCTGGCCGAACTGGTCTGCCGCGAGCATCTCAATGCGCACCGCGCGCTGAAGCTGAAACCTGCCACCGTGCTGCGCCTGCTGACGAAGCTCGACGCGCTGCGCCGGCCGCAGCGGCTCGAGGCGTTCCTCACCGCCTGCGAGGCGGACAAGCGCGGTCGACTGGGGAGCGCGGAAGCGGCCTATCCGCAGGCGGATTTCCTGCGCGCGACGCGGGAAGCCGCGGCCACCGTGAGCGCGGCCGAATTCGTGGCGCGCGGGCTGGCCGGACCGGCGATCGGCGAAGCGATGGACAAGGCGCGCATTGCTGCCATCGCGGCCGTGCCCAAGCCGGCTGCCTGAGCTCCCTCTCCCCTTTGGGGAGAGGGTTGGGGTGAGGGGCCGGGGCTCGCCCGGAACTTCATTTAGAGAGCGACGCTGCGGCAGCGGCGCTGCAGCTTCTCGCAAGCCTTGCCCCCTCACCCCAGCCAGGAGAGGGCGCCAAGAGCGGGAGATCGCGCACCCTAAGCACCAACCAAGCCCCGCCCTGTATAAAGTGCTGCTGCGTCCGAACCCGCCAGGGGTTGCCATGTCCTTGTCCGCCACGCCCGACCAGCCGCTGCGCCAGCGCTTCCGCCCCTTGTGGTGGCTGGGTGTCACCTACCTGCTGATCGGCGCGGCCACCCGCATCGTGCTGCTGGCGATGACCGGCTCCGGGGTGCCGCTCAATCCGCTGTACTGGCTGTACGCCTTCGGCATCGGCGCCTGCTACGACCTGGTCACGCTGCTGTACGTGGCCTGGCCGCTGCTCCTGTTCCTGTGGCTGGTGCCGCAGCGGGCCTACGTGTTGCGCGCAGGACAGTGGGCGCTGTACCTGCTGGCGCTGCTGCTCATGTACTGGCTGCTGTTCGTCGCCGCTTCGGAGTTCGTGTTCTGGGGCGAGTTCGGTGTGCGCTTCAACTTCATCGCGGTCGACTACCTGGTCTACACCACCGAGGTGATCGGCAACATCCGCGAGTCCTACCCGATCGGCCTGTGGATGAGCCTGATCGGCCTGCTGGCGCTGGTCATCGTGTGGCTGAGCCGGCGCTGGCTGCGCACGCGCGACGACGGCAGCCGCTTCCTGGGCCGCGGCAAGGTGGTGCTGGGCTGGCTGGTGCTCACCGTGGTGTCGGTGCTGGCGGTCAACGGCACGATGAAGGACCACAGCGACGACGCCTACGTCAACGAGCTGGCCGGCAACGGCATCTACCAGTTCTTCGCCGCCTTCCGCAGCAGCCACCTGGACTACTCGCGTTTCTACCGCACCCTGCCTGACGACGCCGCCTTCGAACGCGTGCGCAGGGGCCTGCAGACGCCGGATGCGACGTACGTCAGCACCGACCCGCACGACCTCACGCGCGCGATCCGCAACCCGGGCCCGGAAAAGCACCTCAACGTGGTGCTGATCAGCGTGGAGAGCCTGTCGGCCGACTTCCTCAAGACCTTCGGTGCCAGCCACGGCGAAATCACCCCGCACCTGGACGCGCTGGCCAACGACAGCCTGTTCTTCGACAACGTGTACGCCAACGGCACGCGCACCGTGCGCGGGCTGGAGGCGCTGTCGCTGTCGATTCCGCCGACGCCGGGCGATTCGGTGATCAAGATGCACCACAACGAGAACCTGTTCTCGCTGGCGGACATCTTCAACGATCGCGGCTACGTGTCCGAGTTCCTCTACGGCGGCTACGGCTACTTCGACAACATGAACTACTTCTTCGGCCACAACGGGTACGTCCCGGTGGACCGCAAGGACATTCCCAAGGACGCGGTCATCCACAGCGAGAACGTGTGGGGCGTGGCCGACGAGGACCTGTACACGCTGGCGCTGGGCCAGATGGACAGGATCCACGGCCAGGGCAAGCCGTTCTTCCTGCACATCATGACCACCTCCAACCACCGCCCGTTCACCTTTCCGGCCGGGCGCGTGAAGGAGCGCAACGGCACCCGCGAGGGCGCGGTGGCCTATACCGACTGGTCGATCGCCGATTTCATCGAGCGAGCGCTCAAGAAGCCCTATTTCGACGACACCGTGTTCGTGATCACCGCCGACCACGATGCCTCCAGCGCGGGCAAGACCAGCCTGCCGGTCAACCGCTACCACATCCCGCTGTGGATCTATGCGCCCAGGCACATCGCACCACGGCGCGTGGACCGGTTCATGAGCCAGATCGACATCCCGCCGACCCTGCTGGGCCTGCTCGACTTCAGCTATCGCAGCCGCTTCTTCGGCTACGACATCTTCAAGCTGCCGCCGGGGCGCGAGCGGGCGTTCCCCGCCACCTACGAGAAACTCGGCTACCTGCGCGATGGTCGGCTGACCATCCTGGAACCGCAGAAGAAGGTCGAGCAGTTCCGTCCCGACTTCGCCACCGGCGATGCATCGCCGGCGCATCCGCGCGACCCGGAGGACATCGACGACGCCACCGCCTACTACCAGGTGGCCGCCGAGCTGTTCAAGCAGGGCAAGCTGGTGCGTCGGCCGGAGGACAGGACGCCGGTGTCGCCGCTGCCAGCGCCAGCGAGTAGTGCGACTGGGCAGTAGGCTTCCGGCAAGACTTCCCCCATCCGCCCTGCGGGCACCTTCCCCCGTGAACGGGGGAAGGATCGAAGCCTTGATGCCACGTATCCGTGCCTTCCCCCGCAAACGCGGGGGAAGGTGCCGACAGGCGGATGGGGGCGCTTTTGGACCGGATGCGCAGGACGACCCCTTCGCGGGACTTTCCCAATCGCCTTCAGCCCGAAATCGCCAGCCGCTCGGAACGGTAGAGCTGCATGGTCACCAGCGCGACGATCAGCGCGAGCAGCGAAGTACCGGCCAGGCACAGCAGCAGCGGCACGTGGCCCACGCCCTCGCCGCGCACCAGGTCGAGGATGCCCAGGTGCTGGCCCAGCAGCGGCACGGCGTACATCCAGTCCTGCGGCTTGATCGGCATCGCCATCAACGCGACGCTGGGGATGAGCGGCAGCATCAGCAGCAGCGAGAGGTAGGTCTGCGCCTCGCGGTAGCTCTTGGCGAAGGCGGCCACCATCGACTGCAGCGCGCCCAGCAGCACGATCAGCGGCAGTTGCAGCAGCAGCACGTGCAGCGCGAACGACCAGCCCAGGTCCAGCTCCATGCCGAGCTTCTCGGTGGGGATGAAGCGGCCGACCACGCCGAAGGCGACCAGGCAAATCACCAGGCTCGCGGTGGAGAACGCGCAGATCGCCGCCAGCTTGCCCAGGAAGATCTTCCAGCGCGGCACCGGATTGGCGAACAAGGGCTCCAGCGATTGCCGTTCGCGTTCGCCCGCGGTGAGGTCGATCGCCAGGTACATGCCGCCGACGAAGATCGTCAGCACGAACAGGTAGGGCAGCATGTTGAACATCAGCACCGCGCGCGACTGCGCGGTGGCCTGGTCGCGCTTGGCCACGATCACCGGCGAGGCGAGCGCCGGCGACAGGCCGCGCGCCACCAGCCGCATCGCGCCCTGCTGGCGGGAGTAGGTCTCCACCAGCTTGGTGACCCGTTCGACCGGCGTATTGGAATCGCGCTGGGAGGAGTCGTAGATCAGTTCGACCTGCACCGGCTCGCCCTTGCGCCAGGCCTTCGGATACGCGGCGGAAATGCGCAGCACCAGGTCGGCGTCCTGATCGCGCACGGCCTTTTCCGGATGGGTGACCGCCGGCTGCGGCAGCACGCCGCCGGCCTTCAGCGCGCCGACCAGGTTGGGCGCGTACTGCGCGCCGATCACCGGCACCTTGAGCGGCTGCTCGGCCTTGTCCAGTTCGCGGTTCACGGTGAAGCTGATCAGCATCACGAACAAGAGCGGCGTCAGCAGCGGGCCGGTGAGGAAGGCGCTGGTGAGGGTGCGGCGGTCGCGCAGGTTCTCGCGCACTTCCTTGAAGAACACCGTAAGGAAGGCGCGGCTGCGGCGCAGCGGGTGAGTGTCCATCCTGTTCATGCGGCCAGTCCTTCTTCGCTGCCGATCAGTTTCACAAAGGCTTCCTCCAGGTTCGCCTCGCCGGTCTGCGCGCGCAGCGCGTCCGGCGTTTCGTCGGCCACCACGCGGCCGTGCGCGATCACCACGATGCGATCGCACAGCGCTGCGACCTCCTGCATGATGTGGCTGGAGAACAGCACGCAGCGCCCCTCCGCTTTCAGCTTCAGCATGAACTGGCGCAGCGCGCGGGTGGCCATCACGTCCAGGCCGTTGGTCGGCTCGTCCAGGATCACGTTGCGCGGGTCGTGCACCAGCGCGCGGGCGATCGCGGTCTTCACCCGCTGGCCCTGCGAGAAGCCTTCGGTGCGCCGGTCGGCGATGTCGGCCATGTCCAGCGCCTCGATCAGCGCCTCGCGGCGGCTGCGCACCTCGTCGTCCGGCAGCCCCTGCAGGTGCGCGAAGTAGTCGATGTTCTCGCGCGCGGTCAGGCGCTTGTACAGCCCGCGCGCATCGGGCAGCACGCCCAGGTGGCGGCGCACGGTGAGCGCATCGGTGGCCGCGTCGACGCCGTCGACCAGCACCTGGCCGCGGTCGGGCTTCATCAGCGTGTAGAGCATGCGCAGGGTGGTGGTCTTGCCGGCGCCGTTGGGGCCGAGCAGACCGGTGATCTCGCCGTCGCGGGCGGCGAAGCTGACGCCGTCGACGGCTTTCACCGCGCCGAACGCCTTGTGCAGATCCTTGACCTCGATCATGGGGTCGCTCCGTTGAAGTCGATGAACAGCGGGGTCGGTTGCAGGCGGTCCAGGCAGCTGGCGTCGAGCTTCTTCGGGTCCAGATCCTTGATGAAGCGCTGCACCAGTTGGGGCGCGCAGCCGGCGCCGATGACGTTGTGGCCCTGGCCCTTGAGCACCAGGTGGCGCGCGTTGGACAGGTGCGCGAGCACCTCCTCGCCGTAGCGCGGCGGCGTCACCGGGTCGTACTGGCCGGAGAGCAGCAGCGTGGGGATGGATGTCTTGAGCGGCTGGTGGAAGTCGGCCGGGCGGTCGCCGTGCGGCCACACCGAGCACACCGTCTGCAGGGTGTCGATCATGCGCGTGCCCAGGATGGTATTGGCGTCCTGCGGGCGGGGCTTGAGCAGGTCGGCATCCTCGCTGCAGATCACCGAGGACTGCATGCCGCCGTTCATGCTGTCGCCCAGGTCACCGCTGATCAGCTTGGCCTGTCCCAGCAGCGGGCCGACGTCGCCATGCGCCGCCGCGTCGATCGACAGCGGCAGCAATGCGGCGGTGATCGGCGAGTAGGCGAACAGGCGGACCACGCTGGCCAGCGCGTCGTCGCTGAGGGTGCGCTCGACGCTCTGGTAGTTCTGCGGATCGCGGAAGCTGACCTTGTGCGGGTTGGCGCGCAGCGCGTCGCGCAGCTGGTAGAGCGTCTGGTACGGATCACCGAAGCGCGCCTTGCACGCGGGCTCCGCCGAGCAACGGGCGAACTGCGCCTTCAACGCGTCGTCCAGGTTGCGCGCGAAGTCCTCGCCCAGCACCAGCGAATTGGGCGCCACGCCGTCGAGCACGATGCTGCGCACGGCGTCGCCATGGCGCATCGCGTACTGCTGCGCGACGCGGGTGCCGTAGGAGACGCCGATCAGGTCGAAACTCGGCGCGCCCAGCGCCTGCCGCGCATCTTCCAGGTCGGCCACCGCGGCGGTGGTGGTGTAGTAGCGCGGATCGGCCTTGGCCTCGACTTCCTTCAGGCACTGCGCCACCTGCGTGCGCAGCCGGTCGGGGTCGAAACCGGCGATCGGCGCGGCCTTGTCCTGCTCGTCGGCGGCCTTGCAGTCCAGCGGATTGGACTTGCCGGTGCCACGCTGGTCGATCAGCAGCACGTTGCGATGTGCCAGCAGCGGATCGAGCGCCGGGGCGACCGTCGGCCAGGTCTCGGTGGCGGCCTGGCCGGGGCCACCGGCGAGGAACACCAGCATGTCCTGGGCGGGCACCTGCGCCTCGGAGCGGACCACCGCCAGATTCAGCGTGATCTTGCGGCTGTGCGGATCGGCGCGGTTCTCCGGCACCTCGAACGGCGCGCACCAGGCGGCGGTGCTCAGTCCGCTGTCCGGACGACCCAGCTCGCAGGCGGTCAGGGTGAGCCGGCCGAGTTTCCAGGTGCGCGGCTTGGCCGCGGCCTGCGGCGCGGCCGGCGCGGTGTCGGCCGCGGCGTCCTCTCCCGCGGCGGCAGGCCCGTGCGGACGGAACTGGTTCCATGCCAGCAGGCCGAGCCCGACGGCGATCACGACAATGCGCAACGCGGTGCGCGCTTTCAAAGCCATGTCCTCAACTCCCTTCCAGTACCAGAACCAGTCCAAGCCGGTGCGAGAGCGCCGGCGCCAGTTGCCAGGCGGTGCGCTCGACGCTCCAGTCGTGCGCGGGATCGTCCCCGCCGCTTGCGTTCGGTGCCGGCGCGCCCGCCCGGGCAGCCTCGCGCCAGACGGGCATGCGTGCGCCAATCAGCACGAGCAGTGCGGCGGCGATGATGGCAGTCCTGCGGCTCATGCACGCCTCCTACAGCGACCAGTAGCGATAACGCAGGCGTGCCCACAGCTCCGCCAGCACGTAACAGCCGATCAGCACTCCCGGCACCACGTCGAACGGCACGCGCGCAAGCTTCAGCGCATTGACGAAGAACATCGCCAGAGTCACTCCAACGCTGGCGATGAAGGCCAGCACCATCGCTTCCATTTCGATTCGCCGGCGCATTTCGTCCATGCCCTGCAGGTGGCGGAACTCGGCCCAGCCGACCCAGCAGTAGCACACCATCAGCACCGCCACGCCGATCACCTTGCCGGCCGGCGGCAGATGCCGCTGCAGCAGGCCGAACGCCACGACGACCGCCAGCAGGACTGTCGCCGGTAGCCAAATGGCGCGTGCATATCGCTTGAACAGCTTGTGCATGACATTCCTCTCCGCCGTCCGTCAGTCCGGCTCGAAAATCGTCTCGATCGGCCGCCCGAACAGCCGCGCGATCTTGAAAGCCAGCGGCAGGCTCGGGTCGTACTTGCCGGTCTCGATCGCGTTGATGGTCTGACGCGAGACGTCCAGCCGCTCGGCCAGGTCTGCCTGCGACCAGCCCTGCTCGCCTCGCAGGTCGCGCACGTGGTTCTTCATCGGCGCGGCCGTTCCATCTCGCGTCCGGCCTTGGCGGACGCAGGCAGCCCCGGGCTTCGATGGGCCGGCGACATGGCCACCGCCTCAGTCCTTGTCGGCCGTGCGGCGCCGCCGCCACAGGAACACCGCCAGCACGATCACCACGCCGGGCGCCAGGCCGAACAACAGGCCGGTCTCGAACGCGTCCAGCCGCCCGCGCCACCAGGCCACGCCCAGCACCATCAGCACCAGCACGGCCAGCAGGCCCAGTTGCCACGCCGGTGAGCCGCCCTCGCAGCCGGCACTGCCGCCGTAATGGCGCACCAGCAGCCACCAGCGCGCGGCGCCGTAACCGAGCATCGTCACCGGGAACACCCAGATCAGGACGCTGCCGCGCAAGGCCAGCACGCCCGCCGCGTCGAGGAAGCCGCCGACCAGGCTGAGCGCGCCGAGCAGCGCGGTGGCGGCGCCCAGCGCCAGCAGGTGCACGCGCTGCTCGAACTCGTCGCTGGCGCCGATCCGCCGCGCCATCAGGCCGATCACGAACAGCATCGGCAGCACCGGCACCACCGCGAGCAGCACCTTCAGCGGCACGCTGGCCGCGGTCCGGCTGAGCGGCCAGACCAGCAGCATCGCGGCCATGTAGGCCACCATCGCGAAGCTGAGCTGGCGGCGGTACTGCTTTTCGCTGAAGCGTGCCATCGGGGTCGGGTGTCAAGGTTGCTTGACAGGCAGCGTAGGGGCGACGACCTCGCCGTGTCAAGTACGCTTTACAAAATCGCCAGCCGACGGCTTCCGCTGGTGAAGAACCTGTGAAAAAATGAGAACCGTGTCACATTCGTCAAGTTAGTGACACGGCGCGGCAGTTGGGGGACCTGCCGTGTCAAGCCGCCAAATCCTTGGCTGCCGCAGGACCCGCGCGCTGGAAGCCGCTCCGCAGCCTTAATTCCCCGGCAAACACCCGCCTGTGCGCTCTGCACACAGCCGCTTGGCACGGCTGTTGCGGAGCGGGCCCGGCAACAAGCCCATTTCCCGGAGAAGACCCATGCTGTTCAAGAAGACCTTGCTCGCTTCCGCCCTGCTTGCTCTTGGCGGCGTTGCCGTCAGCGCCTCGGCGGCCACGACCGCCACGTTCCAGGTCAAGCTGACCGTCAACAAGGCTTGCTCGATCACCACCAGCGGCGACCTGAACCTCGGTACCGCCAACGCCGACTCGACCACCGACGTCACCCAGAACGCCAGCAACATCAACGTCAAGTGCTCGAAGACGACGGCCTACAAGATCGGCCTGAAGCCCAGCTCCAACAGCACCGACGGCACCGGCACGATGGCCGGCCAGGCCACTGGCAACTCCGATACCGTCGCCTATGCCCTGTACCAGGACGCCGGCAACAGCGTCGCCTGGGGCAACACCGCCGGCACCAACACCCAGGACTCCACGGGCAACGGCAACAGCCAGAACTACACCGTCTACGGCAAGGTGCTGGCTGCCAACCTCAACGTCACGCCGGATTCGTACGCGGACACCGTCTCGGTCAACGTGACCTACTGAGCAAGCGATGGCCCGGCGTTCCACCTTCCGCCTGCTGCTGTGCGCCGGCCTGCTTCTCGCCGGCGCCAGCGCGTGGGCCAGCGGCCTGCAGGTCGCACCGGTATCGCTGACCCTGCAGCCGGTGCAGCATGCCGACGGCCTGTGGCTCAGCAATACCGGCACCGATCAGGTCCACGCGCAGGTGCGCGTGTACCGCTGGACCCAGGCCGATGGCGCGGACCAGCTCACGCCCTCGCAGGACCTGGTCATCAGCCCGCCGATGCTCGGCATCGGGCCGGGCGACCGCCAGCTGATCCGGGTGATCCGGATCGGCGCGCCGCCGTCAGGCGGCGCCGCGGAGGCGGCCTACCGGCTGGCCATCGACGAGCTGCCGGTGAAGGAAAGCGGACGCAAGGGCCTGCAGTTCGTCCTGCATTACTCGGTGCCGGTGTTCGTGGAGCCGCAGGGCGGGACGGCCGTGGCCCCCGACCTGCACTGGACGCTGCAGCGCGAGGGCGACCATGCCGCGCTGGTGGTTTCCAACACCGGCACCGGCCACGCCCAACTGGCCGAAATCAGTTACCTCGACCGTGCAGGCAAGCGCACGGACATCGCTGGCGGCCTGCTGGGCTACGTGCTCCCGGGCGCCACCATGCATTGGACGCTCAAGCAGTCGGCGACGGTCTTCGCCGGAACCGGCACGCTGGAGGCAACGATCAATGGCGCGAAGGCCACGCAAACGATCTCGCTGGCCGATCGCGCTCGCTGAGTCGCTGCTGCTGCCCTGCCTGATCGCCACCGCCACGCGCGCGATGGCGGTCGACCTGGACAGCGGTCCCGACGCGGCCGCGGGAACCGCGCTGGCGCTCGACCCGGTGGGCGCGATGGCGTCCATCGACGCCACCGACCTCTACCTGGACCTCACCCTCAACGGCACCCATCGCGGCCTGGTGCACTTCGGCTACCGCGACGGCAAGCTGTGGGCCTCGCGCGCCACCCTGCAGCAGCTGGGTTTCCTGCTGCCGGCGGACGGCCCCGATCCGATCCGCCTGGACAGCCTGTCCGGGGTCCAGGTGAGCTACGACGCGCAACAGCAGTCGGCCACGCTCACCGTGCCGCTGAAGCTGCTGCGCCTCTCGACCCACGTGATCAGCACGCAGGGGCGGTCGGCGCCGCACGCCAGCGCCTCGCCTGGCGCATTGCTCAACTACAACCTTTACGCCACCCACGACACGCAAGGTGGTGCCACCGCCAGCGCCTACACCGAGCTGCGCCTGTTCGGCGGCGCCGGCGTGCTGAGCAGCACCGGGCTGACCCAGGCCAACCGCACCGACGGCGACTGGCGCGGCCGCTCGGTGCGCCTGGACACCACCTGGACCCGCTCGTTTCCCGAGCACATGCTCACGCTGGAAGCGGGCGATACGCTTACCGGCGGCACGTCGTGGTCGCGTCCGACCCGCATCGGCGGCGTACAGATCGGCACCAACTTCGCGCTGCAGCCCTACCGCGTCACCGCGCCGTTGCCGCAGTTCCTCGGCCAGGCGACCCTGCCCTCGCAGGTGGAGCTGTACGTCAACGGCATGAAGCAGTACAGCGGCCAGGTCCCGGTCGGCCCGTTCCAGCTCAACGCGGTACCGGGCATCAACGGCGCAGGCAACGCGCAACTGGTGCTGACCGACGCGCTGGGCCGCGTCACCACGGTGGACTTCGCGCTGTACGACGCCCAGCAGTTGCTGCAGAAGGGGTTGACCGACTGGTCGGCCGGGCTCGGTTTCGTGCGCGAGGACTACGGCCTGCGCTCGTTCTCCTATGCGCGCGACCCGATGGGCAGCGGCAGTTGGCGCCGCGGCCTGACCGACCGGTTCACCGCCAGCGCACACGCCGAGGTGGCGAAGAACCTCGCCAACGCCGGTGTCGGCGGCGACTGGCTGCTCGGTCCCGCCGGCGTGCTGTCAGCGTCGGCGGCACGCAGCAGCTATCGCGGGCTCGACGGCTCGCAGCTGAGCCTGGGCTACCAGTGGATCAACAACCGCTTCAACTTCAGCGCGCAGGGCACGCACAGCAGCAGCGGCTACCGTGACGTGGCCGCGTTGTACGGCAGTCCGTCGCCGCGGCTGAGTGCAAGCGTGCAGGGCGGCATCAGCACCCGCGTGCTCGGCAACTTCGGCGTCAGCTACGTGCACCTGCGCTACCTGGACCAGACCAGCCGCTACGCCAGCGGCTACTGGTACCGCTCGTTCGGCCGCAGCGCCTCGCTCAGCCTGAACCTCAACCAGAATCTGGATGACGCGCGCGACCGCAGCGTGTTCCTGAGCTTCAGCCTGTCGCTGGACGATCGCACCTTCATGAGCACCGGCCTGGATCACCAGGGCAGCCGCAACATGCTCGACGCCAGCATCACCCGCTCGCTGCCGACCGAGGGCGGTTTCGGCTGGCGCGCGCAGACGCAGCAGGGCGAGGGCGCCCATACCGGCCTGGCCGAACTGGATTACCTGGGCCGCTACGGCCAGGCGCAGGCAGGCGTCATGCGCTTCAGCGGCGACAGCACCGCGTACGCCGGCGGCAACGGCGCGCTGGTGCTGATGGGCGGCCATGCCTTCGCCGCGCGCAGCATCTACAACGGCTTCGCGGTGGTCTCCACCGAGGGCGTCCCCGACGTACCGGTGAAGCTGGAGAACAACCCGATCGGCCACACCGACGAGCACGGCCTGCTCCTGGTCACGCCGCTCAACGCCTACCAGAACAACAAGCTGAGCATCGACCCGATGCAGCTGCCGGCCGACGTGCACGTGGGTCCGATCGACCTGCAGGCCTCGCCCACCGACCGCGCCGGCACGCTGGTGCGCTTCGACCTCAAGCCGATCCGTGCCGCCTCGGTGCTGCTGCGCGATGCCGCCGGCAAGCCACTGCCGCTGGGCAGCCAGGTGCGCGTTCGCGGGGAGGACGGAGAGGCGGCGATGGTGGGCTTCGACGGCGCGGCCTACCTGGACGCGCTGGACGAGCACAACGTGCTGGAAGTGAGCCTGCCCGAAGGCGGCACCTGCAGCACCCGCTTCGATTACCGCAAGCAGGGCGACGGCATCCCGCAGATCGGACCGCTCACCTGCACGAAGGAGAAGGCGCCATGATCCGACGCATTCGCATCTGGCTGTGGCTGGGCGGGTTGTTCGCCCTGTGCCAGTGGCTGGCGCCCTCCGGCATGGCCCCGCTCGACGCGGCGCAGGCGAGCGTCGCCGGCGTCAGCTGCAGCGCGACCATCACCAGTGTCACCTTCGGCAACGTCGATCCCTCCTACTGGGGTCTCGATGTGACGTTCAACGGCAACAGCAACCTGCAGACCACCGGCTTCCTGACCTACTACTGCAGCAACACGAACGCCGTGGCCAAGACCATCGACGCCTGCATAAGCATCGGCAATCCGGGCGGCGCCACGCAGCGTTCGATGGACGGACCGCGCAACGGCAACCTTGATTACCAGCTCTTTCTGGACGTCAACGGAACCCAGGGCTGGGGCAGCAAGTACAACACCCCCGGCAAATGGGGAACGCCCTATGTGCGCACCGTATCGGTGCCCGCGGCACTAGGCGGCGTTCCCGGGACCAGCCCGCCCGTCACGGTGCCGATCTACGCGCAGATCGACGCCAGCCAGGTTTCGTACAACTCCAACAAGACCGGCACCTACAGCGCCCTTTACGGCGGTGGCGACGTGGCCTTCGACACCGGAGCGTCCGGTGTCGGCTGCGCCGGCGCTTCGGGCGGCGGCAGCATCGGCGGCTTCATGGTGTCGGCCAACATGCAGAAAACCTGTCAGGTGACCACCAGCCCGATGGATTTCGGCGTGGCCAACGGGGATCCCAGCGGGCTTACCGCGACCACTACGTTGACCGTCGCCTGCAACTTCCACAACGGCTACCGGGTGGGGCTGGACAACGGGAAGAACTACCAGAACGGCAGCCGGCAGCTGCGCGGCGGCCCGACCCACAGCGATTACGTCGCCTACCAGCTCTACCGCGACAGCGGGTTCAACAACGTCTGGGGCAACACCGACGGAACCGACACGCAGCCGAGCAACGCGAGCGACAGCTACACCGTCTACGGCAAGATCGCCGCCAACCAGGGCATGCCTGCGGGCGGCGATTATTTCGATGCGGTAACGGTGTACGTGTACTACTGAGGTTCGGGTCAACTGGCGTCGATGCGACGGGCGATCCGCACGCGGCGGCGAATGGCGATCAGCCGCGCTCAGTAGACGACCCGGACCACCACCTGGTCCTCGTAGTCGCCCATCGCCACCTTTTGCCCGGCCGGCACCGAACCGGACAGCGCCAGGTGCACCGGCGTCTGCCCCATTCCCTTGACGTGAATGGCTTCGCCGGCCCGCCAGGGTGCGCCGTTGGCGCGCACTTCGTAGGCGACGCGGTCGCCGCTCGGGCCCTGCAGGGTGCGATTGCCTTCGAGGTACACCGCAGCCGGCGTGCCGCGCGCGCAGGTCACGTCGATCGCGCCCGGCGAGGCCGTGCCGGTGGCCTGGCCGCCGGAGGTGTAGTCGGACAGCGCCAGCGGCTGGGTCTGCACGCTGCAGGAGGCCACCACCCGCAGCGTCACCCGCAGGGTGGCCGAGGCCTGCTCGGCAGCAGACGGGCCGGGCAGCAGGGTAAGCAGGGAGGCCGCCAGGCCACCGACCACGAACTTGCCGAACCGACTCGCCATAGCTTGACCCTCGCGCGCTCCGGAGCCATTCCCCGGCAGCTATAACTGCTTTCGGCGGAGTCCGCGTGGTCTTTATGGCGCGCGACGGACTTCCGTCGGAAAGCGTGAATGCCGTCACACTTTTGCGGCGGATGAGGCGGCCTCGAGGGTTTTAGCGGTCGATCCGTTAGGCGGGCGCGACCGATCGCGGGTTACTTATCGACGCTGCGGAAACAAACTGAAGGCGGCGTCCCCCTGAAGCGGGCCCGCTCCCGCGTGTCAGGGCAGGCTGCCGTCGTCGCGGACCGGGCTCTGCATGCGCACCACGGCCTGCGCCACGATCGGCAGCCGGCCGCTTTCGAGCATCAGCCGCTCGCGGGCGTCCAGGCCGCCGGTCAGGCGCAGCGCGGCGATGACGATCTTGTCGACCACCGGCACGATCATCTTGTAGCCGTAGACCACCCGGATCTTGAGCACGTTGGCATCCTGCACGGACAGGCCGCTGCGGCTGCCCAGGGTGGACGGACGGAAGGCCAGGCTGTCGTTGGGAATGGCCTGCGCGCCGTCGTACTGGCGCTCCTTCCAGTCGGCGAAGGCGGCCCGGGTAGGGCTGATGACCTGGATCTCGCTGGTCAGCGGATTGTTGGCGGCGACCAGCGCCTCGGCGTAGGCCTTGGCTGCCCCCGCAGTGTCGGGCGAGTGCGCGTACAGCGGCATCAGGCCGCGGGCCAGGCCGGTCTTCATCGCGCTCATCCGCGCACCGTGCACCGAACCACTGCGCGCGGCCTGCAGCGCGGCATAGTCGACCAGGCTCTTTGCCCGGTAGAACAGGATCATCTGGAACAGGCCGAGCAGGAACACGCCGAACACGGCGATCACCACCGCCATCTCGACCACCGCCTGGCCGCGCTGGCGCCGCCGGCGCGCGTTCATGGCGAAGCCCCGGCGGCGGCAGAGGCCGGTTCCGGTCCGGCCAGCCTCGCGATGCCATCGGCCATGCGCGCGCTGCGGCCGTGCAGCGCCGGCTGCGTGCCGCCGGCGCTGGCCGCGCTCTGTGCGAATGCCGACTCGGCCTGACGCAGGCGCACCACGCCCAGGTTGTGCATGGCCTTCGCATCGCGCGGCGACAGCGCCAGTACTTCCAGATAGGCATCGGCCGCACCATCCAGTTGCTGCAGGCGGGTCTGCACGTTGCCCAGGCGGAACCACAGCTGGGGATCCTTCGGCACCCGCTCGACCAGTTGCCGGTAGGCCGCCAGCGCCTGCGGAAGGCGGCCGGCGGCGTAATCCTGCGCGGCACGCGTTTCCAGCTTGGCCAGTGCCTCGGCGTGGCCCGGCCGCGGGGCGTGGCCCGCGCAACCGCCCAGCGCCAGCGCACACAAGAGTGCGGGAAATCGATTCAGGCCGCGCGCCATTGCCACACCTCCCCTCGTGCCGGTTCCAGGCCGGCGATCGAGCCGGCCGCCAGTTCCACCGTCTGGCGCGCGCCGCGGCACTGGCGCAGGCGCCAGGGTGCGACGGCCTCGTGCCAGGCGAGCACGCGGCCCTCGCGATCCAGGAACACCACGTCCAGCGCGTAGCCCATGCCCATCGTGTGGATGCCGCCGCAGGGCACCAGCCAGAGCGCCTGCGCCGCGCGGGCGCGCAGCGGCGAACGCCCGAGCAGGCCGCGCGCGCGGCTCCAAGGCCGGTCGGCGCGCCAGGCCTGCGGCACCAGCAGCTGCGCGCCGCGCCAGATGCTGCCGGCCTTCATGCGCCGGCCCTCACGAGGCAAATCCTCACAGGATCCCCTCCTGCTTCATGCGCAGGTAGATGAAATAGCCCAGCATCAGGAAGATCAACGGAAAGAAGAACATCACCAGTGGCAGCATCATCTTCACCGGCGCCTCCAGCGCGAGCTTCTCGGCGCGCAGGAAGCGCTCCTCGCGCCGCTGCGCCGCCTGCGCGCGCAGGGTGTCGCCGAGGCTGGCGCCGACGCGGTCGGCCTGGATCAGCGTGCCGGTGAAGCTGGAGATCTGCGACATGTCCATGCGCTCTGCCATGCGCTTGAGCGCCTCGGCGCGCGGCAGACCCGAACGCATGTCGCGCAACAGCCGGTTTAACTCCTGCGAGAGCGGGCCGGGAGGTCCCTTCAGCGTGGCCTGCTCGATGCCGCCGGTGAGGTTGAGTCCCGCCTCCACCGCCATGGTGATGAAGTCCAGGAACACCGGCAGGTCCTTGATCACCAGCCGGCGCCGCTTGTTGCGCCGCTCGCCCAGCCACAGGTTGGGATAGAGCCAGCCCAGCCCCGCGCCCAACGCGCTGGCCAGCAGGTAGGCCATCGCGCCGCTCCGGTGCAGCAGCCCCAGCAGCGCCCAGGCGAACAGCACCACCAGCGCCGCGCCGACCACGCGCAGGCCGTAGAGTTGCTCCGGCGTGAGCACGAAATCCTGGCCGGCGGTCTGCAGCTCGTGGTGCGCCTTTTCCAGCTTGTCGGACGACAGCCGCGGGCCGATCGCGAAGGTGGCCGCGTTGACCAACGGCCAGATCAGCCGCAGCCCGAACGGCAGCGGATCCTGGAAGTGGCGCTCGTCGGCGGGGACCTCGCGCAGCAGGCCGCCGATCGACCACACGCCGAAGCCGACGCAACCGCCCATCGCCAGCGCGAGCACGACCAGCATGACGCTCATATGTCGATGCTCATGATCTTGCGGCACATGCGGTAGCCCAGGTACTCCATCACCGCGGCGATGCCGATGACCACCCAGCCGGTCGGCGTGTGGTACATCGCGTTCATGGTCTGCGGGTAGGCGAAGGAGAGGAAGCCGATCAGGCCCACCGGCATCAGCGCCATCACGATGCCCTGCAGGCGGCCTTGCGCGGTGAGCGATTTGACCTTGCCCTCCATGATCAGGCGCCGCCGCAATGTGTCGGCCAACGAGGCCATGCTCTCGGCCAGGTTGCCGCCGACCTCGCGCGAGATCGCCACCGCCGAGACGAACAGCGCCACGTCCTGCACCGGCACGCGGTCGTTGAAGTGCTGCAGGGCGTCGTCGAGCTTCACGCCCATGCGCTGCTCGCGCAGCACCAGCGCGAACTCCTGCGCCAGCGGCGGCTCGACGTCGCGCGCCAGGCTCTCCAGCGCCGGGGTGAAGCCCAGGCCCGCGCGCATGCTGCCGGCCACCATCATCAAGCCGTCGGGCAGTTGCTGCTGGATCTTGTCGATGCGCCGCTGGCGCAGCCAGGCGTAGAGCTTCTTGGGAAGCACCATTACCAGCACCAGCGCAGCGATGGCCAGCAGCGGATTGCCGGTGGCCAGCCACAGCACCGCCGGCACCAGCACGATTGCCACCACGTTCAGCCGGAACAGCCCGCGCGTGTCCATGAACAGGAACAGGTCGGCCAGGTTGAAGCGCGCCTGCTCGGTGAAGGTCTCCCGATAACGCCCCCAGAACACCACCGAAGCGCGCGCAAGCAGGAAGCCGGCCATGGCGGTGCAGAGGAAGACGGCGAGCGCGATGGTCAGCATGCGCCGGCCCTCCGATAGATGGCGCCTGCCCGGAAGGATGCCCGCGGAGCCATCGGCTAGCCCTCGCCGGCCGGACGGAAGATCGACATGTCCACCGCCACCCCGCGCTCGCCCAGTTCCTCGTAGAACTCGGGCACCGCGCCGGTGGGGCTGAACTCGCCGCGCACCTTGCCGCCCGGTCCCCGCTGGTCGCGTGCGCGGAACACGAACAGGTCCTGGGTCTGGATGGTGCCGCTCTCGATGCCGGTCACCTCGCAGATGTGGGTGATCTTGCGCGAACCGCAGGGGAAGCGGCGCTGGTGGATGATCAGGTCGATCGCCGAGGCGATCTGCTCGCGCACCACCACCATCGGCAGGTCCATGCCGGCCATCATCACCATCACCTCCAGGCGCGACAGCGCATCGCGCGGCGAATTGGCGTGCGCGGTGGTGAGCGAGCCCTCGTGGCCGGTGTTCATCGCCTGCAGCATGTCCAGCGCCTCGCCGCCGCGGCACTCGCCGACCACGATGCGGTCCGGGCGCATGCGCAGCGCGTTGCGTACCAGGTCGCGGATGGTGATCAGACCCTTGCCTTCGAGGTTGGCCGGACGCGATTCCATCGACACCAGGTTGGGCTGGCTGAGCTTGAGTTCGGCCGCATCCTCGATGGTGACGATGCGTTCCTCGTCGGGAATGAAGTTGGACAGGATGTTGAGCAGCGTGGTCTTGCCCGAGCCGGTGCCGCCGGTGACCACGATGTTGCGCCGCTCGCGCACCGCCACCTGCACGAACTGGAGCATCGCCTCGCTGGTCGAGCCGTAGGCGAGCAGGTCGTCGCCGGTGAGCTTGCGCTTGCTGAACTTGCGGATGCTCAAGGAAGGCCCGCGCAGCGCCACCGGCGGGATCACCGCGTTGACGCGCGAGCCGTCGGCCAGGCGCGCGTCGACCATCGGAGAGCTCTCGTCGATGCGCCGGCCCAGCGGCGCCACGATGCGCTCGATCGCCGACAGCACCGCCTTGTCGCTGGTGAAGATCACCGGCGACTTCTCGATGCGGCCGGCGCGCTCGATGTAGATCTCGTCGGAGCGGTTGACCATCACCTCGGTGACGGTCTCGTCGGCGAGCAGGTCCTCCAGCGGGCCTAAGCCGATCGCCTCGTCGAGCACCTGCTTGGCCAGCCGGCGGCGGTTGATGCTGCGCGGCAGGTCGTCGAACTCGCGCGCGATGATCTCGTCGATCAGCGCGGCGGTCTTGCTGCGCAGTTCCTCGTCGCTCATCCCGCGCACGTCGACGCGGCGCAGGTCCATCTGGCGCACCAGCGACTGGTGCACGCGCGTGCGCCACTCGAGCATGTCCGGCGGCGCGACCACGGTGGACGGCACACTCGCCGGCACCGGCGCGGCCGTGGGCACGGGCGTGGGTGCGGCCACGGGCGCCGGCTCGTGCATCGCGCCATCGGGCGCGTTGGACGCCGGCGGCGTGACCGGCACCGTCGATTCGGCGGGATCGGCCAGCACGCGCAGCCGGTAGGCGCCGATGGTCACCACGTCGTCGCGGTGCAGCGGGCCGTGCTCGCTCTGCACGCGGCTGCCGTTGACCGCGATCGGCGCACGCCCGGACAGCACCTCGATGAACACGCCGTTGCGCCGCGCACTCAAGGTGGCGTGCTCGCGCGCGATGTTCCAGCCCTGCAGGATCACCAGGTTGTCCTCGCCACGGCCGATGCCGCAGGCGGCGTTGAGGCAGCGCACCTGGCGCGGGTCGCGGTTGGCGGTTTCGATCAGCACTTCGAACATGGCAGCCTCAGTCGACGATCTCGCTGCCGGCCACCTTGCGCAGGTCGTCGCGCAGGCGGTCGCTCTTCTCGATCAGTGCGCGGTTCTCCGGCGAATTGGCATCGACCACCGTCGGCGTGATGAACATCACCAGGTCGGTGCGGTTGCGCTGGAAGTTGCGCGAACGGAACAGCGCGCCCAGCACCGGGATGTCGCCCAGGCCGGGCAGCTTGTCGAAGGTCTTGGCGGCGGTGGCGTCGACCAGGCCGGAAATCACGATGGTGTCGCCGGCATGCACGTTGAGCTGCGTCTCGGCGCGGCGGGTGAGGAAGCCCGGGTAGCCGAGCACGTTGACCGTCGGGTCGATGCGGCTGATCTCGGTCTGGATGTCGGTGGCGATGTCGCCCGCGCTGTTGACCACCGGCGCGATGTGCAGCTTGATGCCGTAGGGCTTGTACTCGACGGTGACCTCGCCGAACGCCTGGCGGATCGGGATCGGCACCTCGCCGCCGACCAGGAAGTCGGCCACGCCGCCGCTGCGCGCCGCCAATTGCGGCGCGGCCAGTTCCCAGGCGTCGCCGGTCTGCATGAGCAGGTTGATCTGCGAGGTGATCGAGGTGGCGATGCCGAGGAACGACTGCGTGCCCGGCAGCACGCCCAGGTCCTTGAACTGTTGCCCGATCTCGCTGCCGGGGAAGACGCCGAAGTAGGGATTGGTGATCCAGTTGTGCTCCAGCCCGCCGGCCGGGCCGTCGATCACGCTGTCCCACTTGATGCCCAGCTCGTCGAGCTTCTTCTTGTCGAACTCCATGATGCGCACCTTCATCATCACCACCGGGCGCATCTGCACGGCGTTGGCGGTGGTGAAGTCGAGCACCTGCGGGTAGAGCTTCTTGATCGCCGCGATGTGCGCGGTCTCCTCCGGCGACAGGTTGCTGCCGGTGAGCACGACCTGGCCGCCGATCGATTCGCTCTTGATGTGCTCGCTGCCGGAAAGCAGCTTGCCGATCGTTTCGGCCGCCTGCGCGTTGTTGCCGGTGCCGATGTGCACCGACACGCTGCGGCGGTCGCCGTTGCGCATCCACAGCTGCAGCGAGGTGTCGCCGGGCTGGTTGGCGATCAGCACCATCTCGCGCGTGCCGACCATCTTCACCTGCATCAGCTTGCCGTCGCCCACCGCCACGCGCTTGAGCGGGCCGGGCGCGTTCTGCACCAGCGCCTGGCCGGCATACATGGTGATCGCGTCCGGGATCACCGGCGCCTCGGCACGAGCCGCCGGGGCCAGCAGCATGGCCAGGCAGGCCAGCAGCGGCACGCGCCGCCCGGGTCCCTTGCGTGCCGTCCTGCGACGCAGCCGCGGCGGCGCGCCGCGGGTCGATCCGATGATTTCTTCCATGCCTATCCGTTGCCGCCGATGATGAACTGGATGCCGTTGCCGCGGACCGGCCGTCCCTGCCGCAGCAGGTCGGCCTTGCTCAACAGCTTGAGGTTGTAGTTGTCGTCCGCGCCGGCCGGGCGCAGCATCACGCGCAGCTCGCCGACCTTCATCGCCATGCCCAGGCGCTGCGCGTCGGCCGGGACCAGCCCCAGCGTGATGTTGGAGTAGCTGCCGTCCGCGGCCTGCCCGTCCTGCGGACGCAGGCCGCGCGCGTGGCGGCCGGTGGCCAGCACCGGCACGTCGGCCAGCAGCGGGCGGATCTGCTCGCGTCCGGCGCCGTCGCCGCTGAGCAGCAGGAGCAGGTCGACATGGTCGCCCGGCACGATCAGGCCGGAGACCGAGCTGGTCTCGTCCACCTGGATCGTGTACGCCACCTTGCCCGGTGCGATCACATTGGAGAAATGGTCGGTGACCAGGTCTACCGCGCTGGCCGGGATCGGCGCGCCCTGCGCCAGCGGCGCGCGCAACAGCTGGCCTACGTAGCGCTGGTAGTCCGCCGGGGTGATCGCATCGGCCGGCACGAAGTCGGCGGGCACGTCGCGCGTGGCGATGTCGTCCTGGGTAAGGCTCGCGCCCTTGGCCAGGTCGTGCACCGGCACCACCACCTGGCGCGTCGGCGTGGGAGCGGTCTGCGTGCGCGCCGCAACCTGGTTGTTGACGTAGCGCACCGCGAGCAGGCTCGCCGCCGCGCCCAACCCGATGGCGACCAGCAGGAAGGCCACGTTGCGGTTGATCTTCGGAAGGCCGCGCGGGACGGCCCGGGTTGCTGGGTTCATATCCATGAGATCGACAGGGCGTGGAGGAAACTGGTCCAGGCGTCGTGCAGCGCCTTCAGCAATTGGCTGATCGCCGGCCCGCCGAAGGCAAGCATGGCCAGCAGCGCGCCGACCACGACGACGTACTCGACCGCGGCGCCGCCGCGCTGGCGATGGCGCGCATGATGGGGGCATGCGGAGCGGCCGGTCATGGCTGCAGCTCGTTGAGCACGATCTGCGACTGGCCGCCCTCGCCGCTCAGCACCAGGGTCAGCTTGCTGTCGCCGCGCTCGTAGCGCTGCACGCAGCCGTCGTCGCGGCAACGATTGGCGGCGGCCGGCTTCCAGCCTTCGCCCTGCAGCCGCTCCTCGAACCACTGCGCGTTCTGGCGCACCGACAGGGCGTTGCGCATCGCCACCGTGCGCGCCGGCACCGGATCGTCCGGGTAGGCGATGTCGTTGAACACGTGCGTGCCCTGCGGCCGAGGCAGGCCCTTGCCCAGCTCCGGCGGCGCGTCGGGTGCGGAAGACAGGTCCATCACGCCGATGCTTCCCGTGCTGCCGGTGCCGGCGGCACGGAACTGCACCGTGATGTAGTAGTCGCCCTCGCGGTGGCCGACGATGCGCGAGCCGTCCGCGAGCTGGTTGACCACCCGCCGCGGCCCCCAGGTCCGTTCGTAGAAGGCGAGCAGGTCCTGCGGCGAGGCGGCCGAGCGGAAGGTCTGCGGCCGCATGTCCAGGCCGTTGTAGACCATGTGGCCCGCCACCGCGCTGACCGACGAACCCTGCGGCAGCGGCACCTGCGGCCAGTCGCCGGCGGCGGCCGTGGCGACCATCGCCGACAGGATGCAGCCCAGCGCGATGCGCGCGTCAGTGCGCTTCATACCGCACCAGTTTGTCGGCCGGCACGACGTCCGGCGCGGCCTTCCCCAGCTGCAGTTCGCCGCGTCCGTCGAAGAACGGCACCGGCAACTCGGACAGCCATCCGCTGACCTTGGCGAATTCGCGCGACGCCGTGCTTCCGACCAGACCGGCCGGTGCCAGCAGACGGATCTGCTGGCGCACGCTGCGGCGGTCGTAGGCGATCTTGATCGGGTCGCCGTCGCGGTTCTCGCCGGCGCCGGAGGCGTTCCAGGCATCCGCCAGCAGCACGCTGCGCCCCGACATGTCGAGCCGCACATGGTCGAGCGGATCGAGCATCTGCACCGCCGACCCGTCGCGGTGGCGAATCGGCTGCGTGCGCGCATGGACCTCGGCGGTCACCAGCCCCTTGTCGTTGGGCGGGAAGGAGCCAGGCGCCAGCGAACCGGTGATCCCGTCCATGGCGCCGGTGAGTTTTTCCATCAGGCCGGGCGAGGCCTCGTTGCGGTAGACGGCCAGGCTCACGTCCCCGGGCAGCAGCAGCGCCTGGCCGGCGAAGTCGGTCAGCATCGGATCGTCGAGCGTCGTGGGCGGGCGCTCGGCGGACCGGAGCCTGGCCGCCGCGATGCCGAACTGGCGCACCCGCAGCGAGGTCTCGGTGGTGCCGCGCGCAGGCATCGCGTAGCCCGGCTGCACGGTGGCCTTCCAGGCCGCCTGCCGCGCGGCGGCCTGGCTCTGCGCCTTGATGTGCGCGTACTGGCCCAGCAGCGTGATGCCGGCGGCCAGCGGCACCAGCACGATCAGCGCGACGGCCATCTCCACCAGGGCCTGGCCGGCCTGGCGGCGCGGGCGGGCAAGCATGGTCCGGCGCGCTGCGGCGTTCATCTCAACGCGACGCTTCGCTGATGGTGCAGTGCTCGCCCTGGCCGTACAGCTTGCCGTGCATGCGGTAGATGCGCACCGCCTTGCAGCGCGCGCTGACGTGCGAGTAGGGGTGGCCCAGGTACTTCGTCGCGCCGCGCTTCACCGGCAGGTCGGTGAGCGCGCTCAGCTGCTCGAGCTGGTAGTCGCCGACCTTGGCGTCGCGGATCCCGATCGCCTCGTACTCGCCCGACGGCCCGCCCTGGTCGTAGCTGTCGGCGCCGCCGTAGCCGTGGCTGCCGTCGACCTGGACGTCGTGCAGCGTGGCGATCGCGGTCACCGCCGGATGCTTGGTCGCCTGCACGCCCGACGCGCCCAGCAGCGCGCCCGCGAAGACAAGAAGGGAAAGGGTCGGCTTGGCCTGGCTCATGGTGTCATCCGTTCGGGGAAGTGGCATCCGGATCCGAATCGGCGATGCGGATGCCCGAAGGCGGGGAAAAGACGTCCTGGTCGATCGGTTCGCCGACCGTCATGGACTTGACCTGGTAGACCCAGCCGCTGCGGCCGTCGGCCGGGCGCGACCACAGCACGAACGGGTCGCTGCTGTCGTCGTCCTCCACACCGATGCCGCCGATGCCCCAGCGCTCCCCGCCGGCCCAGTAGCAGGTGCGGTAGCCGGCGTCCGGCCGCTGCGGGCCAGCCTCCCAGGCGCGGCAGGGCTGGCCCGCCGCCGATTGCTTGCCGAGGTAGCGCAACCCGTCCCGCGCGGCATCGGCGATCGCCTCGTCGTCGATCGGCGCGCCGGGTGCCGGCGGCTCGGATGGCTCGCGTTCGGCGGTGTGCTTGTCCAGGTCGATCAGCAGCAGCGTGTGGCCGTCATCGAGCGCCAGCTGCGCTTCGCGCACCGGCTTGAAGCGGCAACCCCGGCCGTGGTCGAACTCCCAGTCCCAGTTCTCCTCGCGGGTCGCCTGCCGGCTCCCCTGCGCCCAGTACTCCACGCGCTTGTGACCCAGCTTGCCGGCGATGTCTCCGGGCAAGGGGACGGTGGCGCCGGGGTTGTGCGCCTGGCAGCTGGCCAGGGCCTGGCGGTAGGCGCTTTCCCGCGCCGGTTGGCCCTTCAGCACCTGCCAGTGCTCCTGCACGACGTGGATGGGCGGCATGTCGCTGCGGTCCGCGCCATCGTCGCCTTCCGCGGGCGCCGACGCCTGGCCGGATGAACAGCCGGCGAGCAGGCATCCGGCCAGCGCAAGCACCGCGGCGGCGGTCGGCCATGCGCGCGCCCTCACGGAATCACCACGCTGCCGGCCTTGAAGCCGAGCCGGATGGATTCGGGCGTATCGACCAGCCGCGCCTGCCAGTACGGACTGAACAGGTTGCCCAGTTCACGGCGGTCGTCGATCTGGCGGGCGAACGGCCAGCGGTCGCGCGGCCGGCTGAAGTAGACCTGCGCGCTGGCCAGCGCGCTGATCGCGCCGTTGTCCGCGCTGTCGACCTGGCGCATGCGGCCCGCGCCGATGCCCAACTGCTTACTGGTATGAACGCTGGCGACCGGCTGCTCCACCTGCACCGTGAAGATCGGGCCGTAGGCCTTGTCGTCCACGCCGTAATCGCCATCGGGCCGATACGGCAGGTTGGCGTGTTTGTTGTCGACCACGTCATAGTAGTTCTGCAAGCCGGTGTACCCCTTGAGCAGCGCATCGGAAGCCTTGCCGCCGCCTTCGGCATCGGCCGGGTCGTTGGCGACGAGTTCGCCCGCCATGCCGTTGCCGAGTGCGCCCTGATAGGCCTTGTCGTGGCGGTGGTGGTCCAGGTCGTAGGGCGAGGTCCAGCCGCGACCGTTGTTGATGCCCCAGAGATAGATGCTGGCGCGGGCGCGGGTGTTGCGCCGCACGGCGGCCGCGGCCGCCCAGGCCAGCGGGACGTTGTCGGGTGCGCCGGGTATCCAGGAAAGCCAGCCGGGCAGGTCGAAGTTGAACGTGTCCACGCCGACCCATCGGCTGTAGTCGACCATGTCGGTGCCTTCGGATTCGTCGAAGATGCCGAAGTAGGAGTCGTGGTGGCCGCGGGTGAACGGATCGCGCGCCTCCATCACCACGTTGACGTAGCGGTCGGCGTCGGCGCGGCGAAAGCCGCTCTCGCGCCGGCCCTGCGGGTTGAGTTTCATGGAGTGGTATTCGCGCACGTAGCGCGCAGCGGCATGCGCCTGAGCCACCAGCGCCAGCCTGCTTACGTCGCTGACGCGCATCTGCTCGTTGCCGTAGCCGGGACGGCCGGACGCATCGGCGGCGTTGGCCTTGACCACCCTGTCGGCGACCACCTCGCTGTCGACGTAGGCGTCGCGGGCCACGATGCCCTCGGCGCCGACGTACAGCTTGTTGGCCGCGCTCAAGGTATCCACGACGCCTTCGAGCACGGGCTTGAGGCCGGCCCGGACCTGCTTGATGGCCGACTTCATCCTGTCCATGATCTGGCCGGCCTCGAGCAGGATCTCGCCGATGCCGATTTCCGAGGTCACCACGCCGATGACTTCCAGCGCCTTGGCCATGTGGTCGGTGCCGCTCTGGATGTAGCCCATCCACGAGTACATGCTGACCGCCTGGGCCATGCTGATCTCGTTGGCGACCTGCGCGCGGTTGAGGTAGGCGATCGTGTTGAAGGCGCGCGCCTGTTGCACCGCCACGCTGTAGGCGGCGGCGTCCGCGGTGTTGACCAGCTGGGTTTTCTTGTTGACGGCGATGCCGGTATCGAACAGCACGATCACGCCGACGCAGAGCACCAGCAACGCGATCGTGGCCAGCACCAGCGCCTG
The DNA here is from genome assembly GCF_049727805.1 of Frateuria sp. YIM B11624. NCBI lineage: Bacteria > Pseudomonadati > Pseudomonadota > Gammaproteobacteria > Lysobacterales > Rhodanobacteraceae > Frateuria > Frateuria sp. YIM B11624. Next base: position 171,218 of record NZ_JBCNYA010000002.1, on the reverse strand, counting down.
TCCACGCGCGCGCCAGCGTCCGCCCACACGGGCGGCAGCTGCGCTTCGCGAACCTGCGCCGTACCGATCGCTCATGCGAAATCCCTGTCTATGCGCTCCCCGTTGCACCGCCCGCAGGCGGCACAGGAACGGTGACCTCGTCGGGGATGGCCCGTGCGGAAGCCGGCCTGCGCCGGCGATCCGCGCGACATGCGCAAGCCGCTTACTGCGCGGTCTTGTTGTCGTAGCTGTTGAGCGTCTTGTCGGTGGTGGCTTCGGAATGGGCCTGGTTGGCCTGGTTGCCGGCGCGCTGGATGTCCTGCTTGCCGGACTTGCCCGCCAGCTCCTGGGCCATGCCACCGATCTGCGCGCGGGCGGTGCCGCCGAAGTAGGTGACGGCGGCGATCGCGGCGATCGCGATCAGCGCGGTGATGATGATGTACTCGGTCATGCCTTGGCCGAGCTGGCGAAGGCGACGGAAGGAATTGCGTGCGCGCGACTGCTTCATGGGTTCCACCCTCTCTATGGATACCTTGGACGGCCACGCCCGGAGGCGGCGGTCCAGCCTGTCATTGGCAGTGCGTCCCCTGGTCAGTCCCTGCTTCCTTGACCACGCACACGCGCTGGAGAAACGCAGTTCCGTCTGCCCGTCCAGCACGCCGGAACTTACCCGTGGCCGATGTGAACATTCCGTGCATCGACGCGCCCATCGGAAGAAACTGCGACGCAGTTCATGTCTTGTGGCCGCAGGCGCAAGCGCTGACTGAATCGTCTCCGAGGACAGCGCGCACGATCGCGCGAATCGGCGCAACGCATGCGTTATCGTTCCGACGCTTTGGCAGGGAGAAGGACATGCGTCGTTCGAACATGCTCGCAGGGATGCTGTTGCTGGCCGGCGTGGCCGCGCATGCCAGCGGCACGGATCGGCCCCCCGCCGACCTGCCCGGCAGTCACGACCATCCGGTGGTCTCGCGCTTCGCCGGTTCGGCCATCGTCGGCTACCAGCAGGTGGCCTACGACCAGGCCTCGCTGCCGCTGGGCCCCTACGACAGTGCCAGGCACGGCCTCGGCAAGAGCGAGACGCTCGCGGGGCGCGTCACACGCATCGCCTACGTGGTCCCGCCGGGCAAGTCCACGCTGGAGGTCTACCGCAACTTCGCGCAGGCGCTGGACACGGCGGGCTTCGCCACGCGCTTCGCCTGCGCGGGATCGACGTGCGGCGATGGCGCCGAATTTTCCGACCGGCTCATTTCGCCGTTGCTGGACAAGCTCGGGCGTGGCGCGCGCAACGCCATGGTGCAGAGCCTGTACGCCATCGACGGCGACACCCGCGCGCTGACCGCCCACCTGGACCGGCCAACGGGCGCGCTCGACGTGTCGGTGCTCGTGAGCCAGCACGAGAGCGCACGCGAGCAGGAACCGATAGGCGTGCTGCTGCAGGTGGTGGAAGCCAAACCGATGGATACCGGCCAGGTCACAGTCGACGCCAGGGCGATGGCCCGCGGACTCGCGCAGGCAGGCCACATCGCGCTCTACGGCATCCGCTTCGCCAGCGACAGCGCGGTGCTCGACAAGGCGTCCGATGCGACGCTGGCGCAGATGGCCGCGCTGCTCGAGGCCCAGCCCGCGCTCAAGGCCTACGTGGTCGGCCACACCGACGACAGCGGCAGCCTCGCGCACAACCTGGCGCTCTCGCAGCAGCGCGCCGAGGCGGTGGTCAAGGCGCTGGTCACGCACTACGGCATCGTTCCGGCGCGGCTGGCCGCCAAGGGACTGGCCTCCTACGCACCGGTGGCGAGCAACCACGACGAGGCCGGCAAGGCAAGGAACCGCCGCGTCGAGCTGGTCGAACAATGAGGCCGGCCACCGTAGCTGCCAGCCACGGCGGCAGGCCACCTCCCTGTCCCGCGCAGCGATCCAGCTTTCCCTTTCATCGATGTAGAGAGCACGCATGAGCGACGATCTTCATTTCGCCGACAACTGCCGCGACCTGAGCATCCAGAGCGGTACCGGCTCGGGGTTCCAGTTCGAGTTCTATTGCGAGTGCTGCAACGACACCTGGCGTTCACCGTTCGCGCCGTACACGAGCGGGCGCGCTTCCGGCTGGATGCGCGAGGCCAGCGGCTTTCTGGGCAACCTGCTCGGCAACGTCGGCTACAACGTGGACGACGCGGTGGACGGGCTCGCCCGTGCCGGCTGGGGCACCGCGCGCGACACCGCGTTCAAGCAGGCCATCGAAGCGGCCAAGGCGCACTTCAACCGCTGCGCGCAATGCCACAACTACGTCTGCGCGCGCTGCTGGAACTCCGACAGCGGGCTGTGCCAGAACTGCGCGCCCGACCTTGCCGCCAGCGTGCAGGTGGCGCGCAGCCAGGGCCAGCGCACCGCGGCGATGGAACGCGCGCAGGCGGCCGGCGCTGCGCTGGCCGCCAAGGTGGACGTACAGACGCCCAGGCAATTGGTGTGCCCGGCCTGCCACGCCGAGACGCGCGGCGCGAAATTCTGCCCCGAATGCGGCCACGCGCTTGCCGTCTCCACGCAATGCAGCCACTGCAGCACCCCGTTGCCGGCCGGCAGCCGGTTCTGTCCGGAGTGCGGTCAGCGCGCCGGTGACGATCCGCCCGGCATGCCGCCCGCGCCGCGCTGATAGCTACGGAAGGGGGCGACGGCGCTTTGCTCCCTCTCCCCTGCGGGGAGAGGGAGCAGTGCGCGATTGGACGGTCGTTTCGCGTTCTGGCCGAGGCTCCTCGTGCCAGCTAACCGGCCTTTCAACGCGAGGAGATGTACTTCTCGCGGCGAATCTGTGCGACCGGCAGGCCGTATTCCTTCAGCGCGGTGAACGCGGCGTCGACCATGTTGGGGTTGCCGCACAGGTAGGCGATGTCGCGGTCGGCATGCGGGGCGAGCTCTGCCAGCATGCCCTGCACGTGGCCGCTGCGGTCGTGCGGGCGCGGCACCGCGCGCGGCTGGCGGCTCAGGCAACCGTGGAAGGTGAAGCCGGGGTTTTCCTTCGCGAAGGCTTCGAACTCCTCGCCGTAGAGCAGCTCTTCCTCGTTGCGCGCGCCATAGAGCAGCACCACTTCGCGTCCGCCGGTGGCGAGCAGCCGGCGGATCTGCGGCAGCATGGCGCGGTAAGGCGTCACGCCCGTGCCGGTGGCCATCAGCAGGTAGCGCGGATGGGTGTCGCCCGGCTGCAGGCAGAAGCGCCCGTACGGGCCGCTGGCCTCGATCGTCTCGCCCGGCTGCAGATTGCCGAGCAGCTTCGTCGCCGCGCCGCCCTCCACGTAGCTCACCGCGATCTCGATGCGCCTGACTTCATACGGCGTGTTCGGCGCGCTGCCGTCGCCCACGGTCGCGACCGAATAGCTGCGCTTGGTCGGCGTGCCGTCGTCGTAGTGGAAATGCACCTGCAGGAACTGCCCGGGCTGGAACGCCAGCGGCTGGCCGTCGACGCGCTCGAACACCAGGTGGCGCACGCTGGGCGCAAGCATGAAGCTGTCGACGAGACGGAGGGTGAAATGGTCGGCCATGGGATTCCGGAGCGGGAGGCACGCCCGGCGTGAGCGGGCGGCGGGTAAACGGCCTCGTATAATAAAGGGCTAGCCCCCATGGTGCAGCCCATGTCACCACTCCCCAATACAGCGGTTCCCGCACTCGTCGTCGACAACCTGCGCAAGACCTACGGCAACGGCGTCGAAGCCCTCAAGGGCATCTCGCTGACCGTGCAGCAGGGCGATTTCTTCGCGTTGCTCGGTCCCAACGGCGCCGGCAAGTCCACGCTGATCGGCATCCTCTCCTCGCTGGTCAATTCGACCGGCGGCGATGCGCGCATCTTCGGCGTCTCGGTCAACCAGCAGCGCAACGAGGCGATGAAGCTGATCGGCCTGGTGCCGCAGGAGATCAACTTCAACCAGTTCGAGAAGCCGTTCGACATCTGCGTGAACGAGGCCGGCTTCTACGGCATCCCGCGCAGGATCGCGGCGCAGCGCGCGGAGAAGTACCTCAAGGAACTGCGCCTGTGGGACAAGGCGCAGCACCAGGCGCGCATGCTCTCCGGCGGCATGAAGCGGCGCCTGATGATCGCCCGCGCGATGATGAACGAGCCGCGCCTGCTGATCCTGGACGAACCCACCGCCGGCGTGGACATCGAGATCCGCCGCTCGATGTGGCAGTTCGTCAGCGCCATCAACGCGGCCGGCACCACGGTGATCCTCACCACGCACTACCTGGAGGAAGCCGAGCAGCTGTGCCGCAACATCGCGATCATCGACCACGGCACCATCGTGGAGAACACCACGATGAAGCGGCTGCTGGCGACGCTCGATGTGGAAACCTTCGTGTTCGACGTGGCCGCCGTGCCGGGGCCGCTGCCGGCGATGCCGGGCGTGGCGATCCGCCAGGTCGACGAACACACGCTGGAGGCGGAGATGTCGCGCAACCACGACCTCAATTCGCTGTTCGCCGCCTTGTCCTCGCACGGCATCACGGTGACCTCGATGCGCAACAAGACCAACCGGCTGGAGGAACTGTTCGTGCGGCTCGTCGAAGGCGGCCGCGAGACGGGCAAGGAGAAGGCCGCATGAGCACGCCCCTGCCCTCCACCCGGGAACACAACCTTACCGGCCACGCGGACTCCACGCGCATGAGCAACACCAGCGCCAACCTGGTCGCCCTCGGCACCATCGTGCGCCGCGAGATCGTGCGCATCATGCGCATCTGGACGCAGACGCTGATCCCACCGGCGATCACGATGACGCTGTACTTCGTGATCTTCGGCAAGCTGATCGGCAGCCGCATCGGCACGATCCAGGGCGGCTACTCCTACATGCAGTACATCGTGCCGGGGCTGGTGATGATGAGCATCATCACCAACAGCTACGGCAACATCTCCAGCTCGTTCTTCGGCGCCAAGTTCAGCCGCGCGGTGGAGGAGATGCTGGTCTCGCCGATGCCCAACTGGGTGATCCTGCTCGGCTACGTCACCGGCGCGGTGACGCGTGGCCTGGTGGTGGGCGTGCTGGTGCTTCTGATCGCGCTGTTCTTCACCTCGCTGCACGTGGCGCACCCGGTGATGACGTTCTTCTCGGTGCTGCTGGGCGCGACGATCTTCTCGCTGGCCGGCTTCGTCAACGCGGTCTACGCCAAGAAGTTCGACGACATCGCGCTGGTGCCGACCTTCGTGCTGACGCCGCTGACCTACCTCGGCGGCGTGTTCTATTCGGTCAACATGCTGGCCGAGCCGTGGCAGGCGATCTCGCGGGCCAATCCGATCCTGTACATGGTCAACGCGTTCCGCTTCGGCGTGCTCGGGATCAGCGACGTCAACATCGGCGTGGCGTTCCTGGTGATGCTGGGGTTCGTGGCGGGGCTGTCGATCGTGGCGCTGCAGTTGCTCAAGCGCGGCGTGGGACTGCGTTCCTGAGCCTCCCGCCATGCGCGTCAACAAATACATCAGCGAGGCCGGCCTGTGCTCGCGCCGCGAGGCGGACGAATGGCTGGTGGCCGGACGGGTCACCATCAACGGCGAGGTGGCCGGCACCGGCGCCAAGGCGCTCGACGGCGACGAAGTGCGGGTCGATGGCGAGCTGGTGCGCATGCGTGTGCTGGCCGCCACGCCGTCGGCGAAGAAGGCCATCTACATCGCGCTCAACAAGCCGGTCGGCGTCACCTGCACCACCGACCGGAGCGTAGCCGGCAACATCGTCGATTTCGTGGACCATCCGCAGCGGGTGTTTCCGATCGGTCGGCTGGACAAGGATTCGGAGGGGCTGATCCTGCTGACCAGCAACGGCGATATCGTCAACGAGATACTGCGCGCGGAGAACCGCCACGAGAAGGAATACCTGGTCGCGGTGAACAAGCCGGTGACCGACGCGTTCCTCGCCGGCCTCGCGCGCGGCGTGCGCATCCACGGCCAGACCACGCTGCCGTGCAAGGTGCGCAAGATCGCCCGGTTCGGTTTCGGCATCGTGCTCACGCAGGGGCTGAACCGGCAGATCCGGTTGATGGCGGCGGCGTTCGACTACCGCGTGACCCAACTGCGCCGCGTGCGCATCGACAACGTCCGGCTGGGCCATTTGCGGCCGGGACAATGGCGCAACCTCACCGACGCGGAGCTGAAGGGCCTGCTGCCCGGCCGGACGCAGTGGTGAGGAGCCATGCGCTTGCAGGTGCCCGCTTGTGGGCGATGCTCCTGGGTGCGGTGGCGAAGAACATCGCCCACGAGTGGGCTCCTGGGATGGATCAGCACTTGGCGTCGCCCACGCGGAAGCGGCATACGTGGCCGCCGCGGATGATGCATTCCATGTGGTGGATGCGCCGCCCGCTGGCCGCCTCCATGTAGGCCAGGTCGAACTTGCATACCTGCGGCACGCTGCGCGCCAGCGCATGGAACACGCAGTTGAAGGCTTCCACCTGCGGCTCCTGGCCGTGCCGCGCCACCACCGCCTCGTAGCCCAGCGCGTCGAGCTGGCCGGCCAGCCGCTGCACCACCTCGTCGTGACTGGCCTCCGGCGGCAGCGGCACCTCGTGGCCGCCCAGCGTGCGGCCGAGGTCCTGCAGCATTTCCTCCAGCGCGGCGGGGCCGTACTGCTCGCGCAGCTTGGCCAGCAGCGCGGTGCTGAGCAGGCCGTAGTTGCGCGGGAACAGCGCGCGACCGCCCTCGCTGAGGCGGTAGCGCGCCTGCGGTCGGCCGCCGGTGGCACGCGCCTGCCCGCGCTCGACGTAATCGCGCGCGAGCAGTGCGCTCAGGTGCTGGCGCACCGCGTTGTGGCTGATCCGCAGGCACTCGCACAGCTCTTCCACCGAGCGGCCCTGCGGCGCCATCAGCAACTGGCGCAGCAGGCGTTGCTGGGTGCTTCCGAGCCGTGCGAGTCCGCTCATGCTCAGGACGCCTTGGCCGGGAACTGCTTGGCGATCGCTGCCGCCAGCGCATCGGAGATGACGTCCATGTGGGCCTGCATCATCTGCCAGGTGGCCTGCTCGCCCTTCATGTCGCCGGACATGATCTGTTCGATCTGCGTGGAGTGGTGCGCTACGTGGGTGGCCAGCAGCCCCTGCACGGCGTTCTCGGGCAGGTTGGGGTTGGCGCCGGCGAGGAACTTGGCGATCGCGGTGGCGTTGGCCTGCAGGTCGGCCATCGCCTTGCTCTCGGCGGCGCTGTTGTTGGCGGCACGTGCGTCGGTCAGCGCCTTGACGCCACCCCAGTGGCCCGCCAGCAATTCGAGCATGTGCGCGCCGGCCGGCTTGCTGTAGAAGCCGCCGACCGCATCGGCGATCTGCTTGGCGTTGGCCACCACCGCATCGGCCGCGGCCTTGGCCTTGGCGGTGTCGTGGACATGCACGGCCATCGCATATTCGCGGGTGTGGACGACGTGGCCGTGCCAGAGCGAGCGCATCGCGGCGTCGAGCTTGGGCGCGGCAGGCACGGCGGACGCCGGGCTGTCGGACGGTGCCGGTGCCGCCATCGCCGGCGTGGCCGCGGCGAAGGTAGAGGCGAGGATTACGGCCAGAAGGCAGGTGGGCGTTTTCATGAAGGGTCTCCAGAGGGCCGTCGCGGCTGCGACAGGCAGAGTCTGGACGGCCCCTGTTTACGCGCAATAGAGATATGTGTAAAGCCCGGAATGCGGGACCCATCGGAACAATGACGAGGCGGGTCCGGACGCCGCCGGCGCGCCACGGGCTCCGGCACGCCCACCCGCGCTAAGGTAGGCCTTTGCCGCTGGGGACCCAATCCGATGCGCCATGCCCTGCTCGCCGCGCTGCTGTTCGCCCTCGCCACCGCCAGCCTGGCCGCCGAACCACCGGCGCAGCCGCTCGAGCATCCGGAACTGCACGCCCTGGCCCAGGCGCCCAGCCAGGACGAACTGCGCGCCACGATCACCGCGCTGGTCGGCTTCGGCACCCGCCACACGCTCTCCGACACCAGGTCCGGCACGCGCGGCATCGGCGCGGCGCGGCGCTGGGTCAAGGCGCGCTTCGAGCGGATCGGCAAGGACTGCGGCGGCTGCCTCGAAGTCGTCACCCCTTCCCAGATGTTCACCGGCAAGCGCGCACCCAAGCCGGTGGAGGTGATGGACGTGGTGGCGATCAAGCGCGGCAGCGCCGACCCGGACCGCGTGATCGTGATCACCGGCCACCTGGACTCGCGCGTCACCGACGTGATGGATACCACCCACGATGCGCCCGGTGCGAATGACGATGCCTCCGGCGTGGCCGCGCTGATCGAGGCCGCGCGGCTGCTGTCGAAGCAGGACAACCGCGCGACCCTGGTGTTCGCCGCGCTATCCGGCGAGGAGCAGGGCCTGTACGGCGGCAAGGTGCTCGCCGACTACGCGGTGGCGCACGGCTGGCGCGTGGAGGCCGAGCTCAACAACGACATCGTGGGCAACAGCCGCGGCCAGAACGGCGTGCGCGACAACACCGTGGTGCGTGTGTTCTCCGAAGGCACCAGGAGCAACGAGACACTGAAACAGGCCGACTACCGCCGCTACCACGGTGGCGAGGTCGACTCGCCCTCGCGCAACCTGGCGCGATACATGGACCGCCTCGCCGATGCGTATCTGCCGGACTTCGACGTGCACATGGTGTACCGCACCGACCGCTACGGCCGCGGCGGCGACCAGGTGCCGTTCCTGCAGGCCGGCTTCCCGGCGGTGCGCGTGACCGAGGGCCACGAGGACTACACCCGCCAGCACCAGGACCTGCGCCCCGGCTACGGCGACACCCTCGACGGCATCGACTTCCGCTACCTCGCCCACGTCACCGCGCTCAACGCCATCACCATGGCGAGCCTGAGCCGCGCCCCCACGCCTCCCACCGGCGTCGACATCGAGGGCGCGCTGGCCACCGACACCACGGTGAGCTGGCGCAAGGTAGCCGGTGCCGCCGGCTACCGCGTGCACTGGCGCGACACCACCGCACCGCAATGGCAGCACGCCCGCGCGGTCGGCGACGTGGACCAGGCGGTGCTCAAGGACGTGGTGATCGACGACTGGTTCTTCGGCGTCTCGGCGGTGTCGCCGGACGGCTACGAGAGTCCGGTGGTGTTCCCTGGCGAGGCGGGAAGCTTCGAACGCTCGCCGCCGACGAACCCGCCGCGCTGACGACGCAGGCGGAGCCGCCCCGCCCGGCCCCTTCCCTACCTTCGCCACCTACCGGAAGGCGCGGCATCAGCCGCGCCCGTAGACGTCCTCGAAGCGCACGATGTCGTCCTCGCCCAGGTAGCTGCCGGACTGCACCTCGATCAGTTCCAGCGGCAGCCGGCCCGGGTTCTCCAGCCGGTGCCTGACGCCCAGCGGGATGTAGGTACTCTGGTTCTCGGTCAGCGTGAGCACCTCGTCGCCACGGGTGACCCGGCCGGTGCCGCTGACGACCACCCAGTGCTCGGCACGGTGGTGGTGCATCTGCAGGCTCAGGGACGCGCCCGGCTTGACCGTGATGCGCTTGACCTGGAAGCGCTCGCCCACGTCGATCGAGTCGTAGCTGCCCCACGGGCGGTACACCTTGCGGTGGCTGGTCGGCTCGCCGCGGCCTTCGGCCTTGAGCCGGGCGACGATGCCCTTGACGTCCTGCACGCGGTCCTTGTGCGCGACCAGCACGGCGTCGGCGGTGTCGACCACCACCACGTTCTCCAGGCCGAGCAGCGCGACCAGCCGGCCCTCGGCCCAGACCAGCGTGTTGCGGCAGTCCTGCGCCAGCACGTCGCCGTGGTGCGCGTTGCCGTCGCCGTCCTGCTCGGCCACTTCCCACAGCGCCGACCAGCTGCCGAGGTCGTTCCAGCCCACGTCGATCGGCAGCACAGCGGCCGCGTCGGTGTGTTCCATCACCGCGTAGTCGATCGAATCGGACGGACAGGCGGCGAAGGCCGCCTTGTCCAGCCGCACGAAGTCGGCGTCGCGCGAGGCGCCCTCGACGGCGGCTCGGCAGGCCGCCAGCATGGCCGGCTGCTGCCGCGCCAGTTCCGCCAGGAACACCGACGCGCGGAAGAGGAACATGCCGCTGTTCCAGACGTACTCGCCCGAGGCGACGTACTGCTGCGCCGTGGCGGCGTCGGGCTTCTCCACGAACTGCGCCACCTGGCGCACGCCGTCGGCGATCGCTGCGCCGGCGCGGATGTAGCCGTAGCCGGTCTCCGGCGCATCCGGCACGATGCCGAAGGTGACCAGGCGCCCCTGCGCCGCGGCCGGCTCGGCCCGCCGCACGGCCGCCTGGAATGCGGCCGCATCCTTGATCACGTGGTCGGACGGCAGCACCAGCAGCAGCGGATCGGCGCCTTCGCGGGTGGCCTGCAGGGCGGCCACCGCGATGGCCGGCGCAGTGTTGCGGCCGACCGGCTCGAGCAGGATCGCGGAGGGTACGCAGCCGACCTGGCGCAACTGCTCAGCCACCATGAAGCGGTGCTCCTCGTTGGCCACCACCAGCGGCGCCGCCGAGGCCAGCGGCGCGATGCGCAGCCAAGTCGCCTGCAGCATGGTGTCCGTGCCGGCCAGCGGCAGGAACTGCTTCGGATACGACTCGCGCGATAGCGGCCACAAGCGCGTACCCGAGCCACCAGAAAGAATCACCGGAACCATCGACATCTCCATCCAGCCTGCCGCGTCGTGCAGCGGGCAACCTCAACCGTGCCTTGCCGGCGCCTGCGTGAAGAACAGCCGGTCGCGGCAAACTCACATGATGCCTCGCGGAAGCGCCGTCTGCGCGCCGATGCTTATGCCAGCACCGCGCCCGCGCCCTGCAGATACCACGCGCACATCTGCTCCACACCGTCGCGCAGCGGCATGTACGGCGCCCACCCCATCGTGTTCAGCCACAGGCCTTCGGGCGTCGCCCGCACCGGCGACGCGGCGCGTCCGAACAGCAACCTGCCGCGGTAGCCGGCCGTCTCCGCCGCCATCCGGGCCAGGTCGTCAAAGGCCATCGTTTCTCCGCCGCCGACGTTGACCGGCAGGTCGCCGCTGTAGCGCCGCATGAGGAACAACGCCGCATCCGCGAAGTCGTCCACCTGCAGCCAGTCCCGCGCCGGCGCCGCATCGATCGCCAGCTCGGGTGCGCCGGCCGCCTGCGCCTCGTACAGGCGCCGCACCAGCGCCGGCAGTACGCCGGCCTGCGCGCCGGGACTGTCGCCTGGGCCGTAAAGCTCGGCCGGCACCGCGCTGACGGCGTCGAACCGGTACTGCCGCCGGTAGACCTGGCACATACGGATGCCGGCGATCTGCGCCAGCACATCGCCGCCTTCGCCCGGCTCGATCGCCGCCGACAGCAGCGCGCCGCTGCGCAACGGCGGCAGCGCGCCGGCTGGATAGATATTGGAGGAGGCGAGGAAGCACAGCTTGCGCACGTCGGCCCGCCACGCGGCATGGATCACGTTGGCCTGCACCGCCAGGCTCTCGCGGATCGACTCGCCCGAGCGGTCGCCCCCGGGGCCTTCCCGCGCGGCGGTCAGCACCACGTACTCGGGCCGCTCGCGGAACAGGAATGTTTCGACCGACGCCTGCCGCGCAAGGTCCACTTCGCCTGGCGCCAGGAAGCGGACGTTGGCGTAGCCGGCGGCCCACAGCCGGCGCACCACCGCATGGCCGACCCAGCCGCACTGCCCCGTCACCAGAATGCGCGCATCCAGGTCCATGACTCACCCCCAAGTTGACGCCCGCATGCCTGCCCAGGGCGCTTGCGCCCGGACAGCGATGCCTTCCTGCCGTGTACCCCTTTCGACGCGGCGCGGTCGCCCCGTTCCGACCGGCCTGCCGTTCCCGCGCGCAACGATAGCAAGCGGCGGGCCGTCAGAGGTGCTTCAGCCAGCCATCGACGCCTTCGTCGATCAGCCGGTAGGCCTGCTCGAAGGCGGCACGCGGCTGGCGGTAGGGGTCGGGAATCTCGCGCTCGCCCTGCCATTTGCCGAGCAGGAAGGTACGCCCCACCGCATGCGGCCAGCGCTTGGCCAGGCTGGCGACGTGGGAGCGCTGCATCACCAGGATCAGGTTGGCGCCGGCGACGGCCTCCTCGTCCAGCTGGCGCGCGCGGTGGGCGGAGGCGTCTATCCCGTGTTCGGCAAGCAGCTCGCCGGCGAACGGATCGACCGGGTTGCCGGCAAGCGCCGCCAGGCCCGCGGATTCGATCGTGGTCGCGCGTGCGCCCAGCCGATGGCGCAGCAGGTATTCCGCGGTGGGACTGCGGCAGATGTTGCCGATGCAGACGACCAGCACCTTGTCGAACACGATGGGCGAACCTGGGCGGCAATGGAAGGACGGACTGCCGCCAGTGGACGGCAGAACAGCATGGTGCATGGGGCGAACTTAACCGGAACGCAGCGCAGTCGGTGCCGGCGGCAACAGTGCAACGGTCAGTCCGCCACGTCGGCCACCAGCCGGTCCAGCTCCGCCTTCAGCGTGGCGCCGTTGACGCGCAGCCAGTCACGCTGTTCGCGCCAGTTGGGGAACAGCGTGGCCACCAGCGCCCAGAAGCGCGGCGCATGGCTGCGCACCTTCAGGTGGCACAGCTCGTGCGCCAGCACGTAGCGCAGCGCCGCCGGCGGGGCCAGCGCCAGCGCCAGGTCGAGGTTGATCCGGTCGCGCGTGTCCAGGCTGCCCCACAGGCTCTTCATCGGGCGGATGCGCAGCGAGGTGGGCGCCAGGCCCAGTTGCGGCACGTAAGCCGCCATCCAGCGCGAGACGTCGCGGCGCATCTGCGCCTCGAAATGCGAGGCGAGCAGGCCGCGCGCCACCGGCAGGGCGCGGGTGTGCGGCCGGGGAATCACCAGGACCAGGCCGCCGTCGAAGGACTCCACCCGCGGATACGGGCCCTCGGCCCAGTCCAGCAGCGTGGTCTCGCCGCGCAGCGGGAATTCGGTGGCGTGGCCCACGCGCAGCGGCGGCAGCGGCTTGACGATGAGGTTGAGCTCATCGAGCTTCCTCTCCAGCCATTCCGCGTGGCTGCGCAGGAAGGCGCTGACCTGTGACGGGTGCGTGCCGTTGGGATAGGACACCCGCGCACCCTTCGGCGTGACCGTCAGGCGCAGGCGCCGCGCGCGCGGATGCGCGGCCTTCAGCACGCGGATGGTGCTGCCGCTCGCCGTTGCCAGTTCCAGCCAATCGCCTTGAAGTTGTGCTGCCATGATCCCGGGCCCGTCGGTAGAGCATAACCTTGCAACGGGGGGTGTGAGGAAAGGGTTGGATGGCGGACGGCCGCGGGCTTCGGGGCCTGTTCACCTGGCGTTGACGCCCCACCTTCGTCCTTCTCCCCTGCGGGGAGAAGGTGCCCCGCAGGGGCGGATGAGGGGCCGGGGCTCGCGGGAAGGCCCAAACAGAGCCACGTCTTGATAGTGGGTACCCCGCAAGGGCACCCCCCTCACCCAGCCCTCGCCCCGGAGGGGAGAGGGCGCAGAAGCGGTCAGGCGTCCTTGGGCCGCGGCAGCCCGAACCACTCCTCCAGCTTGCCCAGCAGGCGCTCCAGCTCCAGCGTGAACAACGCGAAGCGGGCGTCCAGCTCGGCGGCGGCATCGGGAGCGCTGTCGGCCAGTTCGTCGGTCACCACGTCCAGCAGCTTGAGCTTGCGCAGCACCAGGTCCTCGCCCAGCACGAAGCTGATGCGGTCGTCGAACACCAGGCCGAGCTGGAACACCTGCTTGCCGTTGCGCAGGTGTTCCTTGATCTCCTCGCTCTCCAGGTCCTGCCGGCGGCAGCGCGCGATGGCGCCGGTGTTGCTGCCCGGATCGCGCAGCTCCACCTCGTCGCCGAACGCCAGGCCGGCCGGCAGCGTGCCGTTGGCCAGCCAGTCGGTCATCAGCACGCGCGGGCCTTCCTCCGGCGCCAGCGGTACCGCGGGAAAGCTGCCCAGCGCCTCGCGCATCTGGGTCAACGCGTTTTCGGCCGACTTGCGGCTGGACGTATCCAGCACCAGCCAGCCGTGCTGGCGGTCCACGTAGGCGGACATGCGCGAGCTGCGCACGAAGGCGCGCGGCAGCAGCTCGTTGAGCAGGTCCTCCTTCATGCGCTTGCGTTCGCGCCCGCCGACCTTGCGGCCTTCCTCCTCGGCGATCTTCTGCACGCGGCGGTGCAGCTCGTCGTTGACCACGGCCGCCGGAAGCAGCTTGTCCTCGCCGCCGACGGAGACCCAGGTGCAGTGCTTGACCGCATGCGTGAGCGCGGCTTCCTCGCCGCGCCCGATTGGCGGCACGAAGCCCTTGGTGAAGAGCTCCAGCGGCCCGCAAGGGCGCAGGCGATGCTCGCCGAGGGCCTCCTCGAGGCGGGAAAGGTCTTCGGCGACGGCGGGGGAGAAACGGAACAGCGTGAGATTGCGGAAGAACATGCGAAATCCGGTTGGGAAACGTTCGCCCTGGGGCCGAGGCAGCCCTTCGACGTGGGCCCTTGCGCTCCGGGCGAACGGTTGAGATTAGCCGATAGCCGTCCGCCTCGAGCGAAGCGCAGCGAAGTCGAACCGGCCTTCGGGAAAGCGAATCAGCGGCTCACCGCCGCCACGGCCTCCGCCACGACGTCGAGGTTGCCGCGGTTGAGCGCCGCCACGCAGATGCGCCCGGTGCCCAGCGCGTAGATGCCGTATTCCTCGCGCAGCCGATCCACCTGCGCGCGGGTCAGGCCCGAGTAGGAAAACATGCCGGCCTGCTGCTGGATGAAGCCGAACTGCGGCGCGCCGTGCGCGGCGAGCTTCTCGACCATGCCCGCGCGCATCGCGTGGATGCGCCCGCGCATCTCGCCCAGCTCCGCTTCCCACATAGCCCGCAGCTCCGCGCTGCCGAGCACGCCGGCGACCAGCGCGCCGCCGTGGGTGGCGGGGCTGGAATAGTTGGCGCGGATGGTCTGCTTGATCTTGGCGCGCAGGCGGGCGGCCTCGTCGCGGTCGGCGCCGACCATCGACAGCGCTCCCACGCGCTCGCCGTACAGCGAGAACGACTTCGAATAGGAGCTCGCCACCACGAACGCGTCGATGCCCGACGCGCCGAACAGGCGGATCGCCGTGGCGTCGGCGTCGATGCCCTGGTCGAAGCCCTGGTAGGCGATGTCGACGAACGGCAGCAGGTTGCGCGCCTTGACCAGCTCGACCACCTGCTGCCACTGCTGCGCGTCCAGGTCGACGCCGGTGGGGTTGTGGCAGCAGGCGTGCAGCAGCACCACGGTGCCGGGCTCGAGCCGGCCCAGGTCTTCCAGCATGCCGGCGAAATCCAGGCCATGCGTGGACGGGTCGTAGTAGCGGTAGTCGACGATCTCGAAGCCGGCGTTGGAGAACACCACGCGGTGGTTTTCCCAGCTCGGGCTGCTGATCGCGATGCGCGCCTTCGGCAGCACCTTCTTGAGCAGGTCGGCACCCACGCGCAGCGCCCCGCTGCCGCCGATGGTCTGTGCAGTGGCCACGCGGCCGGCGGCCAGCAGCGGCGAGTCGGCGCCGAACAGCAGTTGCTGAGTCAGCGCATCGTAGGCCGGCAGGCCGTCGATCGGCAGGTAGCCGCGCGGCTTGGCCTGCGCCGCCAGCGCCTGCTCGACCTCGCGCACCGCGCGCAGCAGAGGGATGCGGCCCTGCTCATCCACGTAGATCCCCACGCCCAGGTTGACCTTGTTCGGGCGCGGGTCGGCCAGATAGGCCTCGGTGAGGCCGAGGATCGGATCGCCCGGGGCCATTTCGACGGAAGCAAAGTGGGACACGTGGTGGACTCGCATTGAAAAGTGGAAGTATAGACGTCTAAATGCCGTCGTCGCCGGCTGCGACCGGGTCGCCGGCCAGCCAGCCGTGCGCGTCGGCACGCGCGGCGCCCTCGCGCGCGCCCAGCGCGGCGAAGTCGAACAGGTTGCGGTCTGCCAGCTGCGACGGCGCCACGTTGCCCAGTGCGCGGAAGATGCTCTCGCAGCGGCCCGGATGCTGCGCATCCCAGTCGGCGAGCATACGGCCGATCGCCTTGCGCTGCAGGTTTTCCTGCGAGCCGCACAGGTTGCACGGGATGATCGGGAACGCGCGCGCCTGCGCGTACTCGCCGATGTCGCTCTCGCGGCAGTAGGCCAGCGGACGGATCACCACGTGGCGGCCGTCGTCCGAGCGCAGCTTCGGCGGCATCGCCTTGAGGCTGGCGCCATGGAACAGGTTGAGGAAGAACGTCGCCAGGATGTCGTCGCGATGGTGGCCCAGCGCGATGCGCGTGATGCCGTTCTCCGCCGCCCAGCGGTACAGCGCGCCGCGGCGCAGCCGTGAGCACAGGCTGCACATGGTCTTGCCCTCGGGAATCACGCGGGTGACCGTGCTGTAGGTGTTCTGCTCGATGATGTGGTACGGCACGCCGCGCGCGGCGAGGTAGTCCGGCAGCACATGCGCCGGAAAGCCCGGCTGCTTCTGGTCCAGGTTCACCGCGACCAGTTCGAAGCGCACCGGCGCCTTCGCCTGCAGCGAAAGCAGCAGGTCCAGCAGGGTGTAGGAATCTTTGCCGCCGGACAGGCAGACCATCACGCGATCGCCCTCCTCGATCATCTGGAAATCGACGATCGCCTGGCCGACCTGGTGGCGCAGCCGCTTGGCCAGCCGCGCGGCCTCATGGGCCCGCTTGCGCTCGCCGCGGGCATCGGGAAGAACGGGGGTGGACATAGCGTGTCATTGTACCGCGCCACCGGACCCGGCCCGCGGCGGTACACTGGCGTTCTGTTCCGCACGCCCGCCGCCCGTCATGCAGGTCCAGGATCCCATCCAGATCGCCCGCCGCCTGGCCGAGTTGCGCCAGGAACACCGCGACCTCGACGCGGCGATCAGCCACATGGCCGCGCACCCGGCGCGCGACGAGCTGCAATTGACCCGGCTGAAGAAGCGCAAGCTGCTGCTCAAGGACGCCATCACGCGTCTGGAGAGCAAGCTGATTCCCGACCTGGACGCCTGATCCCGATGCCGACACCTGCCACGCTTTCGGACGCGCACGTCGTCCTCGAACCGCTGTGCGCCGAACACATCCCCTCGCTGGACGCGGCGGCGGCCGACGGCGAGCTGTGGCGGCTGTGGTTCACCTCGGTACCGGCGCCGGGGGAGATGACCGCCTATGTGGAAAAGGCGCTGGCCGGGCAGCGCGACGGCAGAATGCTGCCGTTCGCGATCCGCGAGCGCAGCACCGGCGAGCTTGTCGGCAGCACGCGGTTCTACGACATCGTGGACGACCCGCCGCGCGCGGCGATCGGCTACACCTGGTACGCCAGGCGCTGGCAGAAGAGCCACCTCAACACGGCCTGCAAGCGGCTGCTGCTGGAGCATGCGTTCGAGCGGATGGGCAGCGTGGCGGTGGAATTCCACACCGACGGGCGCAACCTCGATTCGCAGCGGGCGATCGAGCGGCTCGGCGCACAGCGCGAGGGCGTGCTTCGCGCGCACCGGCGGCGACCGGATGGCAGCCTGCGCGATACGGTGTGTTACTCGATCCTCGATCGCGAGTGGGCGGACGTGAAGCGGTGGCTGGAGTTGCGGCTGACTCGGCTGGCCGCTTCTCGCTGAGCATCGCAGCGGGTTTCCGCTTCGTCGGGAGTTCTTCGCCAGCCTTGGCCCCTCACCCCAGCCCTCTCCCCGGAGGAGAGAGGGCGCGAGGCTGCTCGTGCGCTGAAGCTTCAAGGTGCCGGGGATGACTCCCTCTCCCCGTCGGGGTGAGGGTCGGGGTGAGGGGCCGGGGCTCGCCCGGAACTCCCTAGCGAATCTCGCGCGGATGCACCTCGATCGTCGCGGTCATCCCCGCCGCCAGCACCGTCCCGGGCGGCAACTGCGAAGTATCGATGGCGATGCGCACCGGCACGCGCTGCGCCAGCCGCACCCAGTTGAAGGTCGGATTGACGTCCGCCAGCAGGTCGTTGCCGGCCGGATTGTCGCGGTCGGTGATGCCATGCGCGATGCCGGTGATGGTGCCCTTCAGGTGCACGCCGCCGGCCATCAGCCGCACGTCGACCGGATCGCCCACGCGCAGTTGCGGCAGCTTGGTTTCCTCGAAATAGCCGTACAGGTAGTAGCTGTGCGCGTCGATCAGCGCCAGCCGCGGCGTGCCGGTGGCGGCGTAGTCGCCCACGCGCACGGCCAGGTTGGTGACGTAGCCGTCGACCGGCGCGCGCACTTCGGTGCGATCGAGGTCCAGCCGGGCGCGATCGAGCGCGACCTGCGCCTGCTCGACCGCCGCTGCGGCCTGCTCGCGCGCGGCGCTGGCCTGGTTGCCGCCGGCCTGCGCCTGCTGCCAGCTGGCGCGTGCCGCCGTGGCGGTGGCCTGCGCGTCGCTGCGCGCCTCGCGCGAGATCACGTCGCCCACCTGCTCGCGGCGCTGCGCCTGCTCGGCGTACATGCGGTACTGCGCCTGCCTGGCCTTGGCGCTGGCCAGCGCCGCGCTGATGTTGGCGCCGGCTGCGCGCGCGCCGGCCTCGGCGGCGGCGAGGTTGGCCTGCGCCTGGGCCACGGCATTGCGGAAGCGCGCCTGGTCGATGGTGAACAGCGGATCGCCCTTGTGCACGAACTGGTTGTCCACCACCGCCACGCGGTCGACCAGCCCGGACACGTCCGGCGCCACCCGCACCACGTCGGCGCGCACGCGGCCGTCGCGCGTCCACGGCGCGTACAGGTAGTGCTTCCACAGCGCGTGGCCGAGCAGCACGGCGAGCACCACCACGGCGGCGGTGACCAGGAATCGGAGCAGGGAAACGGTTTTCATGGGAAAGATCAGCGGATCAGCAACAGTCCGGCGGCGCCGAACAGACAGACGAACAGGGCGAAACGGAACAGCGACGGATGCCACAGGCGCCGGTACAGGCCCGAGCGGCCGAGCGCCAGGTCGAGCACCACCATCACCGCGAGGCTGAGCAGGAACACCGGCAGCAGGCCGGGCAGCAGCACGCCGTAGAACTCGATTTCAGGCGGCATGGGCGACCTCCGGCGAAGGCATGTATGCCGCCAGTGGCGACTCCTCGTCGCGCAGCGCGCCGCGCAACTGGTACAGGTGGCGCCGCACCGAAGCGCCGCGCGGCGTGGCATGGATGGCATCGAGCACGGCCGCATCGGCCGCCTGCCAGCGCGCGGCGTCGGGGGCGCGATAGAGCGCGGCGACGGCGTCGAGCGCACGCGTCGCGGCGGTGCGGGCGCCGGCGGGCAGATCGCCGACGCTGAGGTCCTGGCGCAGCTCGATCACGGCGCGCCCGCTTTCCTGCACCGCCAGCGACCAGGCCAGCAGGTGGCGCGACTCGTCGCTGTCCGGGCGCGTGTGCGCCACCACCTGCTGCAGCAGGTCGCGGCTGACGCTCTCGAACCGCCAGGCCAGTCCCTCCAGCGGCGCCGTGGCCGCCAGCGTGACCTGTCCGCGCAGCAGGCGCAGTTGGCGCCGTCGCTGCCACTGCGTGCCGGTCACGCCGGGCAGCACCATGAAGGCGACGCCGGACAGGCCCAACCCCAAAAGTTGCGCGATCACGTCGTTGAGGAAGTGGGTCGGGTCGTACACCATCGGATTTTTCAGCGCGAGGATGTAGACGAAGCCCAGCGTGTAGCCGGCGCCGACGCCCGGCAACGTATCGCGCGTGGCGAGGTACGGCCCGATCAGCAGCAGCCCGGCGGTGGCGCAGACCAGCATGGCAAAACCGTCGCTCCCCGGCAGCAGGAAGAACACCGCCACGAAACCCGCGGCCATGCCGCCGGCGTAGCCGTACAGAGTGCGGGTGGCCGCCGCCACGGGATTGGGCGAGGCCGCCAGCAATCCGGCGAAGATCGTCGCCAGCAGCATCGCGCTGCCGCCGAAGGCCCAGCCGCTGGCCAGCCAGAAGGCGGCGAGCACGATCATCGTCAGGAAGGTGCGCAGCACCGTCACCGCGGCGCCGGCCAGGTCGTTGCCACGCCGGAAGTGCACGCGCTCGACGCTGCCGCGCAGCTTGCCGGTGCGCAGCGAGGCTTCCGCCGCGGTGAAGTCGGCCAGCTCGTCGGCGAAGCGCAACACCAGCGCAGCGCCGGTATCGAACTCCAGCCGGGCCGCGGGCTCGCCGAACGGTTCGCGCAAGGCCGCGGCGTGCGCCGGCAGCGTATCCACGCAGGCGCGCAGGCGCCCGGTCAGCACGCCCGGATCGTGTTGTTTCGCCGACGGCACGGCAAGCGCCTGGCCGATCGGCCGGTACAGCGCGATCAGCGCCTGCGCCACCGCGTCGCGGCCTCGGCGCTGCAGGCGGTTGATCAGGTGGTGCAGCGACTGGAAGCTGGTCGCCGCGGCCATGTGGCGCTGGTTGAGCAGGCGCATGCGGGCGCTGCGCGTGCGCACTTCCGGATCCTCGAAGATCACCGAGGCGCGCAGGTCCTCCAGGTGCACGGCGGCGCGCACGAATTCCAGGTGCGCCTGCTCCATCCGCGCACGCGGCAGCACGCCGCCGGTGCTCTCGCGCACGAAGTCGATGAAGCGCGCGAACTGCGTGCGCGCGCTCTGCCGCAGCACCACCCGCAGGCGCTGCGGCAGCAGCAGGTCGCTGAATACGGCGGCGACCAGGATGCCCAGCAGCACCTCGCTCACGCGCATTACCGCCGAATCGAAGACCTCCAGCGGATTGCCGATCGCCGGCAACGCGACGATGGCCGCCGTATAGCCGGCCAGCACGAAGCCGTAGGCCATGAAATTGCGGTACAGCGTGGCGCCGCCCGCGCACAGCGCCAGCCATGCCGACAGGGTGAGGAAGAACAGCTCGCGCTGCTGCGGGAACAGCGCGATCAGCGCCAGCCCGAACAGGCTGCCGGCCAGCGTGCCCAGGGCGCGGTAGAAGCTCTTGGCCAGCACCATGCCGCTGTGCGGGTGCATCACCACCGCCACGGTGATCATCGCGGTCGAGGGCTGCTCGAGCTTAAGCCACATCGCCAGCCACGCTGTCGCGTACATCGCCAGCAGCGACTTGGCGACGAACAGCCAGGCGCGCGATTCCTCGGCAAGGAACGCGCCCAGCCAGGGCCAGCGCGTCAGCTTGGCGGTTGTGGTGGCGGACATGGTGGGCAGAGCCTTCAGCCGCGACGGTCGAATCCGCCGAGGAATTTCTTGAGCAGACGCTCCAGCTCGCCCTGTTCGCGCGCGGTGAGTCCCTCGGTCTGCTCGTCCAGCAGCGTGCAGATCGAGGGCAGCAGGCGTTCGATCAGGGCGAGCCCGGCGGGCGTCAGCGTCAGGAGCAGCTTGCGGCGGTCGTCCTCGCTGGCGGCGCGCTCGATCATTCCCTTCTCGCACAGCTCGTTGGTAAGCCGCGTGATGTTGGCCGCCTTCTCGCCCGAGCTCCTGGCCAGGTCGGACGGGCTCAGGCCGTCGCCGTCGGTGCCGTAGAGCATCATCAGCAGGTTGTACTGCGGATGGTTGAGGCCAAAGGGCTTGAGCGCCGCGTTGGCGTCGTCATGGATGCGCTTGTGCAGGTGCTTGACCAGGCGCACGAGCACGGCCGGGCCGCGCGGGAACGCGGGATGGCGCCGGCGGGTGACGGCGAGGCGTTGTTCAGTGGGGAGGAAGCTGCTCATGGGGATGTGCCTGCTTCGTCTATATTACATTTATGTACTAAATGATGCAACGAGCCTGCGGGCAACTCCAATTCCCTCGCCCTGAGCGAAGGGGTTTGGGGTGACGGGCCGGGGCACGCCGGGATGTCCGCGGGGGCGTGGTGCTTGTGTGCGTTCTTGCGAGGCACCTCCGCGACCTGGCTCGCCTGCCGCGGGCTTCCGATCGCCTGACGGCGCTCGGGTCACTTTTCTTTGCTGGCCCAAAGAAAAGTAACCAAAAGAAACGGCCTGCTCAGCCCGGTGAGGGATAAAAGCTAGGTGCCATCTCGCTTTGATGGGTAAGCGCCTGCTCTTAGAGGAGCTGCCGCCGCTTTACCCTCGGGCGCTCGGGAGTTGAGGCGAGGGAGGCATGCCGTGTGTTTGACGGCGTCGGTGCTGGCCGCCCTTTCCGTTGCGTGGACGCCATCCCCGCCGCGGCTAGGGGCTGCAGTTGAGGGGCTGGTGGGCCGAAGCCCACCCGACGAGCGTACCGTTGCACCGTAGGTGGGCTTCAGCCCACTAGCAAGTCACCACATACATCACGCAAACACCGATGCCCGTGCCCGCTCTGCAACACCGCGGTGAACTCCACACGGCGAGTATCCCTCCCTTGCCTCAGCTCCCGAGCGCCCGAGGGTAAAGCGGCGGCAGCTCCTCTAAGAGCAAGAGACCCACCCAGCAAGGCGCAGTGGCACCTAGCTTTTATCTCACCCCGGGCTGAGTAGGCCGTTTCTTTTGGTTACTTTTCTTTGGGCCAGCAAAGAAAAGTGACCCGAGCGCCGTCAGGCGATCGGAAGCCCGCGGCAGGCGAGCCAAGTCGCGGAAGCGCCTCGCAAAAAGCGACACACAAGCAACACGCTCCCGCGGACATCCCGGCGAGCCCCGGCCCCTCACCCCAACCCTCTCCCCGGAGGGGAGAGGGAGCCAAAGCGAAAGGCTGTAGCATTGCGGCCCATGAGCGAGCAGCCCCAGACCACCCATTTCGGTTTCCGCGACGTCCCGGTCGGCGACAAGCAGAAGCTGGTCGGCCAGGTATTCACCTCGGTCGCGCGCAACTACGACTTGATGAACGACCTGATGTCGTTCGGCGTCCACCGCCTGTGGAAACGCCATTTCGTGGCGATCAGCGGCGTGCGTCGTGGCGACCGCGTGCTGGATCTGGCCGGCGGGACCGGCGACATCGCCGCGCTGCTCAAGCCGGTGGTCGGCAACGAGGGCGAGGTGGTGGTGGGCGACATCAACGCCGCCATGCTCGGCGTCGGGCGCGACCGGCTGACCGACCGCGGCCTGGTCGGTGGCCTGCGCTGGGCGCAATTGAACGCCGAGTGCCTGCCCTTCCCCGACAACTCCTTCGACGCGGTGACCATGGCCTTCGGCCTGCGCAACGTCACCGACAAGGACAAGGCGCTGGCCGACATCTGCCGCGTGTTGAAGCCCGGCGGCCGCGCGCTGGTGCTGGAGTTCTCGCGCGTGCAGAGCGAGCTGTTCGGCAAGCTCTACGATTTCCACTCGTTCAAGGTGCTGCCGAAGCTCGGCCAGCTGTTCGCCGGCGACGCGGACAGCTACCAGTACCTGGCCGAGTCCATCCGCAAGCATCCGGACCAGCAGACGCTCAAGGGCATGATGGAAGCGGCCGGCTTCGGGCGCGTGGAAGTACGCAACCTCACCAACGGCATCGTGGCCATCCACAAGGCCTGGAAGCTCTGATCCCAAGGGTCGACGCATGAACCACGGCGCCCAGCTCGAACGCCTGAAGGCCTTCTCCGATGCCGTGTTCGCCATCGCCATCACCCTGCTGGTGATCGAGGTGCACGTGCCGCGGCTGGACACGCTCGACGATGGCGCCTACCTCGCCGCGCTGGCGCACCTGATGCCCAGCTTCATGGGTTTCGTACTGAGCTTCCTCACCATCGGCGCGCTGTGGGTGGCGCACCACCGGCTGTTCGGCGTGCTGGACGGCTACGTGCCCCGGCTGATGTGGCCGAACATGCTGCTGCTGATGATGATCGCGTTCATGCCCTTCGCCACCGCGTTGATGAGTTCCAACCCGCTGGCGCGCGTGCCGGAAGTGTTCTACTCGGCCACCCTGCTCGCAGCCGGCCTCTTCCAGTTGCTGCTGTTCCAGGTCGCGCTGCGGCCGGCGCAGGTGCGTGCGGACGTTCCGCCCGAGGAGGTCAATGCGCTGCGCTGGCGCGCGCTGACCCTGCCCACCGCCGCGACCATCGCATTGGCGGCGGCCTGGCGCATGCCCGGCAACAACAATTTCTTCCTGCTGATGATCCCGCTGCTGGCGCGTGCCTACGCCGCCATCGGCCGGCGCCGCGCACTGCGGCAGCCGGCCGCGCCAGCGACGCCGTAAGCGGCTGATCCAGATCATGGGCGCGCGGCGATGGCCGCCGTAGGGTGGCACTCCCGATCATCGAGTGCCCGCCATGCACGCAACCTTGAGTCCCGAACAGAACGTCCACATCTTCGATGCCCGCGGCATCGCCCGCCGCTTCCGCCATTCGGCGATCTTCGGCGCGCTCGGCGCACTGCGATCCGGCGAGACGATGCGCTTCATCAACGACCACGACCCACTGCCGCTGCTGGCGCAGTTGCGCGAACGCTTCGGCGAGCACCTGACGGTCGGCTACCGCGAGCGCGGTGCGCAGGGCGTGGTGGTGGATTTCGGCATCGTCGGCCTGCCGGACGAGTGAGCGTGGCGTTTCCCTCGTTCTTCGAGCTGGCGCCGCGCATCACCGTACGCGATCCGCTGGCGGCGCTGCTGGGCGCCTCCGACGACGGCCTGCTGGTCTACGGCTATGCCGATGCAGTGCGGCTGGCCGGACATTCCTGCCCGACCGTCGCCGGTGCCTACCTGATGGCGCGCGCCGCGCTGCGCGCGCTGTATCCGGACGAGCCGGCCGAACGCGGCGCCGTGGCGGTGCGCATGCCCGCCCCGGAGACGGAAGGCACCACCGGCGTGGTCGCCCAGGTGCTGACCCTGGTCACCGGCGCGGCCGCGTCCAACGGCTTCCACGGCATCGGCGGGCGCTTCGTGCGGCAGGGCCTGCTGCATTTTGCATCGACCGACGAAGGCATCGGCGTGCGCTTCCAGCGGCGCGATACCGGCGACGCGGTACAGGTGACGCTCGACCTCGCCAGCGTGCCGCCCGTGCCCGACCTGCGCGAACGCATGGCCGAGGCGCTCGCGCCGGCCGCGACGGCGGAACGGCAGCGCGCGTTCGGCGAGCTTTGGCAGGCGCGCGTGCGGCGCCTGCTGCTGGAGCACGCCGACGATCCGCAGGTGATCCGGCTCGGACGCGCCGCCTGAAGCGTTCAGGCCGGTACGCGCAGGTCCTCGCGCAGCGAGCCCACGCGCCGCGCGGTGTCCTCGCTGTCCTGCAGCCGCACGGTCTCGGCCAGCGCCGCGGCGTACCAGCGTCGCATGCCGGGCAGCTCGCGCAGGCGCTGCGCATAGGCGAGCGAGGCATCGTCCAGCGGCAGGTTGTAGCTCAGGATGCGCCAGGCCACGGGCGCGAAGAAGGCATCCACCGCGCTGAACGCCGGGCCCGCCAGGAACGGGCCGCCGAAACGCGCGAGGCCTTCGTTCCACAGTTCTGCCAGGCGGAACAGGTCGCGCTGCAGCGGCGCATCGATGCCATGCAGCTCGACGCGCACGCCGCAGTTCATCGGACAGGTCCCGCGCAGTGCGGTGAAGCCCGAATGCATCTCGGCCGTGGCGCAACGCGCCCAGGCGCGCGCCTTCGCGTCGCCCGGCCACACGCCCGGATGGCGCTCGGCCAGGTACTCGACGATGCCCAGCGAATCCCACACCACCGTGTCGCCGTCGCGCAGGCACGGCACCTTGCCGTTGGGCGCGAAGGTGCGGAAGGCGTCCCAGCTGGAGCCGTCCCGCAGCGCCACCTGGCGCTCCTCGAACGGCATGCCCTGCTCGGCCATCAGCAGCCACGGCCGCAGCGACCAGGACGAATAGTTCTTGTTGCCGATGTAAAGCTCGTACATGGGTTCTCCCTTCAGGTGTCCAGGATCAGCAGGGTGCCGGTGCTGCCTTCGTCGACCGCGTGCGCGATGCCGGCCGGCACCAGGCAGAGCTCGCCCGCGCACACGCGCACGGCGCGGCCGGCAATGCGCAGGCGCAGTTCGCCGTCGATCACGATCAGCGCCTCGGCGTAATCGTGCACTTCTTCCGGCGAGGCCGCGCCATCCATCCGCGTGAGCTTCACCCGGGCCTCGCCGACGCGACCCAGCAACCGCGACTGCCAGGCCGCGGGCAACTGCGCGCCCATGGCGGACAGCGGCAGCACCTCGACGGCCGGTTCAGCCGTGTTCACAGGGCTTGGCCTCCATCGCCACCGGCCGGGACGGCGCCGCGGCACGTCGGCGCGCATTGGCCAGCACCACGCCGCCGACGGTCACCGCGCCGCCGACCAGCGTCAGCAGGCCCGGCCGCTCGCCCAGCCAGACCCAGCCGATCAGCACCGCGATCGGCGGCGAGAAGTAGATGAAGCTGGACACCTGCGAGGCCGAGCTGCGATGGATGGCGATGTTCCAGGCGATGTAGCCGATGAAGGTCGGCGCCAGCCCCAGCCACAGCAGCGCACCGATGCGCGGCCACGGCGCCGCGGCCAGCGCCTGTGGCAGGTGCACAGCGAACGGCAGGGCGCCGAGCGTGCCGGCGAAGAAAGTGAAGGCGGTGACGCCGAACACGCTCGAGCGCGCGAACAGCGGCTTCTGCCCGACGAAGTAGATCGCCGAGGCGACCACGCTGACCAGCACCAGCGCCGCCATCGGCTCGAACTTCACCTGCTTGCCGCTGGCCAGCACCACCATCACCACGCCGACCAGCGCCACGCCCAGGCCGGCCAGCGTGCGCAGCGGCAGCCGCTCACGCAGCCACAGCGCGGACAGCGCGGCGGTGGCCGCCGGCACCAGCGAGATCAGGATTGCCGCGGTCCCGCTGGCAATGCGCGTTTCGGCGTAGTTGAGCGCCATGTGGTAGACGGTCAGGCCGATCACGCCCAGCAGCGCCACCTGCATCCAGTCGCGCCGGGCCGGCAGCGCCGGGCGCTTGGCCAGCAGCCACAGCGCGAAACACAGCGAACCGATGCCCAGCCGCGCGAACGCCACCTCGCCGGGGGTGAACGCCGGCAGGGCGTAGGCGATCGCCGCGTAGGCGCTCGACCAGGTGACCAGGGCGACGCCGATCAGGGCCAGCGTCCGCCCGTCCAGGCGGGGGGTATCCATGGGGGAATCCGGTGCGGGGAAGTGCGCATCCTAGTGGCGGTGCGGGCACGCAGGAATGATGCATCCGGTCCAAAATGCCATGCTTCGCCACCGAACGAATCGGGAATCCCCATCATGGCCTTCGTATCGAAACCGGAACTGGACGAGCGCGACTGGCGGCTGCTCGAAGCGCTGCAGCAGGACGCACGGCAGGGCTACGCGGAGCTGGGCCGGCAGGTCGGCCTGTCGGCGCCGGCCGTGGCCGAGCGGGTCCGCCGGCTGGAGGACGCCGGCGTGATCGCCGGCTACCGCGCGGTCATCGATCCGAAACGTCTGGGCTACAGCATCGACGCCATGGTCCGCCTGCGTTGCGACGGCGGCGTGTGCTCGCGCATCGGCGTGCTGGTGGCCGACGTGCCCGAGGTGCTCGAATGCCGCCGCCTGGCCGGCGAGGATTCGGCGCTGCTGCACGTGGTCGCGTTGTCGGTGGCGCACCTGGAGACGGTGCTCGACCGCCTGCTGAAGATCCACCCCAGCGTGAGCACCACCACGCTAGTGGTGCTGCAGACGCCGCATGCCAACCGGCCGTTGACGCGGTCGATGTGGCAGGCGGCGCATGCGATGGAAGGCTGAGACCCGGCTTGCCGGATGCCGGCATACTCACGGCTTTGACGCCAGGGAACCCGAACGATGTCCGACCTCCCGCTGCCCCCCGACACCGACGACCAACCCTCCGATCCGCAACGCCGCCGCCTGCTCGGCGGCCTGGCCGCGGCGGGCGCGGGCCTCGCGCTCGGCGGCGCCGGCGCCGAAGCCATCGCCGGCGCGAAGCCGGTTCCGGCCTCGACGACGAAGCTGGACGCCCTGCTGCGCGAGCGCATCCAGCGCGTGGTGGTGATCTACGCCGAGAACCGCAGCTTCAACAACCTGTTCGCCAACTTCCCCGGCGTGGCCGAGCCGCTGTCCGCGCTCAAGCCCGAGCAGTACCGCCAGCGCGACCGCGACGGCACGCTGCTGAAGACGCTGCCGGCGATATGGCACGGTGTCGCGCCGCACGAGCAGGTGGTCAACCACCGCAAGTACGTAGTGCGCCAGGAGGACCTGAGCGGCCTGCCCAACGCGCCGTGGGCGCTGCGCACCGGCGGCGGCGATCCGCTGCCGCAGGGCGTGGTCACGCGCGACCTGTGGCACCGCTTCTACGAGAACCAGCGCCAGATCAACGGCGGCAGGAACGACGGCTTCGTGGCCTGGGGCGACTCGGGCGCGCTGGTGATGGGCTATTACGGCGACAACGCGGCCAACCTCAGGCTGTGGCAGCTGGCGCGCCAGTACACCCTGTGCGACCACTTCTTCATGGGCGCCTTCGGCGGCTCGTTCCTCAACCACCAGTACCTCGTCGCCGCGCAGCCGCCGTACTACCCGCATGCCGACGCGAGCCCGGCGCGCTTCAACATCGCCCAGACGGTCAGCGGCGAGGCCACCGACATCCGCCTGAAGATGGCCCACGACTCGCCCGCCAGCGCGATGCAGGGCAAGCCCGAGGCGCTGGCGCCCAGCTCGCTCACGCCGGATTTCTGGGCGGTCAACACGATGGGGCCGCCGTACTCGCCGGGCTTCTCCAAGGATCCGAACGATCCGAAGCATGCCGACCCCAACAGCGCCAACACGCTGGTGTCGCAGAAGCACGCGACCATCGGCGACGTGCTTTCCGAGGCGGGCGTCGACTGGGCCTGGTACGCCGGCGGCTGGAAGCTGGCGCTGGAGGGCAAGGGCGACGGCGACCAGGCCGAGTTCCCGCAGCGGCCCAACTTCCAGCCGCACCACCAGCCGCTCAACTACTTCGCCGCCTACGCGCCGGGCACCGCCGCGCGCGAGAAGCACCTGCGCGACGCCGGCGTCGGCGAGACGGCCGAGACCAATCACTTCCTCGCCGCGATCGCCACCAACACGCTGCCGACGGTCAGCTTCTACAAGCCGCAGGGCGATCTCAACATGCACGCCGGCTACTCCGACGTGGACGCCGGCGACCGCCACATCATGACCGTAGTCGAAGCGCTGCAGCAGTCGCCCGCCTGGCCCGGCCTGCTGGTGATCATCACGGTCGACGAAAACGGCGGCTGGTGGGATCACGTGGCACCACCCAAGGGCGACCGCTGGGGACCGGGCTCGCGCATCCCGGCGGTGATCGTGTCGGCGCATGCGAAGAAGGGCCACGTCGACCATACGATCTACGACACCGGCTCGATCGCCCGCTTCCTGACCCGCCGCTTCGGCCTGCGCAAGCTGCCGGGGCTGACCCTGCGCGAGGAGGCGATGCGCGCCGCCGGCGGCCCGCCGCCCGGCGACCTGACCGCTGCGCTGGATTTCGACGCGGCGTGAGTTTGAACCTCCTCTCTTTTCCAGGGAGAGGACCAAACAAGCGCGGCCCGATTGGTGCCTCCGGCGGACGCCTCGATGTTGTTTGGTTATTGGCCCTTGCCGGGCCCTTCCGCGAGTCCCGAATTCTCACCCCAAGCCCTCTCCTGCAGGGGAGAAGGCGCTGAAGGCGGCGCGTCGAGGACGATCAGGCGATGCGGCCGACGCGGGTGAAGAAAGGCCAGCGCACGGCGCGCACCTGGCCAGGATCGCCCCAGGCGCGTGCCAGGTCCGCAGCGGCCGCCTCCACCGGATCGACACCCGTGCGCCTGGCGTACCGCTGCGTGGCCGACCAGGAGCGCAGGTAGGCGAGGAACTGCGCCAGGTTCCATTGCGCCTGCATGGCGAAGCTGGGCGCGGCCACGGCTTCGAACGGAAACGGCAGCTCGCGGTAGCCGCTGTCGACCAGCGCCCGCTCGGGCGGCCAGTCACCGCCGAGCGTGTCGGCGTAGAGCGTCCACTCGACGGCATCCACCGCGCGGTCCACGCTGCAGTTGCCGTAGGCCGACACCGCCAGCAGCGCGCCCGGCCGGGCGACCCGGCGCACCTCGGCATGGAAGGCGTCCAGGTCGAACCAGTGCAGTGCCTGCGACACGCAGACCAGGCTCGCACTTGCGCCGGCGAGGCTGCTGCGCTCGGCCGGCTCCACGCGGTAGTCGATCGACGGATGTGCCGTCGCCTGCGCGATCTGCGTGGCGCTCGGATCGGTCGCCACCACGCGATGGAAATATGCGGCCAGGCCGATGCTGGCCTGGCCGTTGCCGCAACCGGCATCCCAGGCCAGCGCGTGGTCGGGCGCCTGGCCGGCGAGCCAGGCGAACCAGTCCGCCGGCGGCAGGGGGCGCGCGTCGCGATAGAGCGTGGCGTGGCCGGAAAAGTGGTCTTTGAAGTCCATGCGGCGGGGCCGTGCGTGGCAAAGCGACATTATCCGCCGCACGCCGCGCACGCGCTTCGGGACGGAATGCGCGGTCGCATCCGATGGATGCCTACAGCAGGCGGCGCGACTCGCCCGGGGCAAGGCCGTCCAGCGCGTATTCGCCGATGCGCACGCGGATCAGCCGCAAGGTGGGGAAACCGACGGCCGCGGTCATGCGCCGGACCTGGCGGTTGCGCCCCTCGCGCAAGGTGATCGTGAGCCAGCTGGTCGGGATCGCCTTGCGGAAGCGCACCGGCGGATCGCGCGGCCACAGCCAGCCCGGTTCGGCGGCGTGTTCGGCGCCCGCCGGCAGGGTGGGGCCGTCGTTGAGCGTGACGCCGCTGCGCAGGGCGGCGATCGCCTCGTCGGTGACCGCGCCGTCCACCTGCACCAGGTAGGTCTTGGGTTGCTTGTGCCGCGGATCGGTCAGCCTGTGCGCGAGGCGACCGTCGTCGGTGAGCAGCAGCAGGCCTTCACTGTCGTGGTCCAGCCGTCCGGCCGGATAGACGTCCGTTTCGCGCACGTAGCCGGCCAGCGTCGGCCGGCTGCCGTCGCCAGAGAACTGGCAGAGCACGCCATAGGGCTTGTTGAGCGCGATCAGCACGTCATGGCGCGGAGGCCGCGTGCGCGGGCGCCTCCGGCTTGACGAAGCGCAGCGTCATGCGGTCGGACTCGCCGATCGCCAGGTACTTCGCCTTGTCCTGGTCGCCCAACGCGAGCGTGGGTGGCAGCGTCCACACGCCCTTGGGATGGTCGTGGTCGTCCTTCGGGTTGGCGTTGATCTCGCTGCGCCCATCCAGCACGAAGCCGGCGTCGGTGGCGAGCTTGACCACGTAGTCGACCGGCAGGTAGCCGCTGTCCCTGACCTCGTCCAGCGTGGCGCCGGCGTCGGCACGATGGTCGACCACGCCGAGCACGCCACCGGGCTTGAGCACGCTGTAGAACGCCTTGAACATCGCCGGCGCGCTGCCGTCCATCGCCCAGTTGTGCACGTTGCGGAAGGTCAGCACGCGGTCGGCCGACGCCGGCGCACCGAACACCGGCGCCTTGGGGTCGAAGGTCACGATCGAGGCTGCACCGAACTGCGCCGGATGCGCGGCGAACAGCTTGCGCAGGGCGCTGTCGTCAGCGCGCGCCTCGCTGTCCGCCGAGGGCTGCTTTTCCGCGGCCACGTAATGGCCGTTGTCGTGCAGCAGCGGCGCCAGGATCTGCGCGTACCAGCCGCCGCCCGGGGTGATTTCGATCACCGTCTGGTCCGGCCGCAATTCGAAGAATTCCAGCGTTTCCTTCGGGTGGCGGTACGTGTCGCGCGCGCGCTGGTCGGCCGGACGCCAGTCGCCGGCAACCACCTGGTCCAGTTGCGCGGCGGTGTAGTCGCTGGCGCTGGTCGGCGGCACCAGCGCGTCGGTGGGCTGGTCCTGCGCGAGCGCAGGCATCGCCAGCAGGCCGGCGAGGCAGAAGGTGGAAAGCCGCAGGGTCTTCATCGTGATCTCCATGGCCACGGGTGACGATTGTTCAGAAGGGTCGCGGGCAGACCGACTGCAGGCCGTCGATGTGCTCGTGCAGGTCCGGGGCTATACCCTGCCACATCGGGTCGAGAATGAAGTCGATGCCCTCGTAGCGGGCCAGCTTGGCCGCCGGAATGAAATCCGCATCGCCGGCGACCAGCACGATCTGGTCGACCAGCTTCTTGTAGGTGAGCGCGGCGATGTCGATGCCGATCTTCATGTCGACCTGGGTCTGGCGCATGTCCGGTTCGAAATGCTCGTCGCCCAGATCCTCCCACGCCAGGGTGCCCTCGCGCAGCTGCTGATAGGCATGGAACTTCAGCTTCCACTCGCCGCGCTCGGCCAGCCGGCCGAGCCGCAGCGCCATCTTGCGCTGGCGACGCAACTGGTCGTGCAGTTCGCGGCGGAACGTCGCCGCGCCGGTGCGCGAGAAATCCACCGCCTCGCCGCTGAGCGGGCGCACCAGCACCTTCTCCAGCGGCGGGCAGTCGTAGAAAAAGATGCGATACAGCGCCTCGCGCGGGCGGTCCAGCGCCTTCAGGTGCTCCAGTGCCATGCCGAACACAGTCTTGGCCACGGTGCGCGCATCGCCGGCATCGCGTTCGCCCCACACCTTGCGGTAGCGGGCAAGGAAGAAGGCGCCGTCGACCAGGATGGCGGTGCGTTGCATGGGAGCCTCGGGTGCGTGGGTGCCGGGGAAGGCGCGCGCATTCTAGCGGAGGAATCCGGCGCCGAGCCTTCCCCCGCGAACGCGGGGGAAGGTGCCGACAGGCGGATGGGGGCCGCTTTTGGCGGGATGTGCGGGCAAGTCTTCCGCAAGGCCTCCCCCCATCCGCCCTTCGGGCACCTTCCCCCGTGAACGGGGGAAGGATCAACGTCTCAGTAGCGGATCACCGAGCGGATCACTCGGCCCTCGTGCATGGCGTCGAACGCCTCGTTGATGCGTTCCAGCGGCAGCTCCTGGCTGACCATCTCGTCGATGCGGATCTCGCCGGCCAGGTAGCGATCCACGTAGCCGGGCAGCTGCGAGCGGCCCTTGACGCCACCGAAGGCCGAGCCGCGCCACACCCGCCCGGTCACCAGCTGGAACGGCCGCGTGCGGATTTCCTGGCCGGCACCGGCCACGCCGATGATGATCGATTCCCCCCAGCCCTTGTGGCAGCACTCCAGCGCCGAGCGCATCACGTCGACATTGCCGATGCACTCGAACGAATAGTCCACGCCGCCGCCGGTGAGCTCGACGATCACCTGCTGGATCGGCGTGTCCGGATGATCCTTCGGATTGACGCAGTCGGTGGCGCCTAACAGCCGCGCCATCTCGAACTTCGACGGATTGGTGTCGACCACCACGATGCGCCCGGCCTTGGCCATCACCGCGCCCTGCACCACCGACAGGCCGATGCCGCCCAGCCCGAACACCGCCACGCTGGCGCCCGGCTCCACCCTGGCGGTGTTGAGCACCGCGCCGATGCCGGTGGTGATGCCGCAGCCGAGCAGGCAGACCTTTTCCAGCGGCGCGGCCTTGTCGATTTTCGCCACCGCGATCTCGGGCAGCACCGTGTACTCGCTGAAGGTGCTGGTGCCCATGTAGTGGCGGATCATCTGGCCGCCCTTGGAAAACCGCGAGGTGCCGTCGGGCATCAGCCCCTGGCCCTGGGTGGCGCGGATGCGCTGGCACAGGTTGGTCTTGCCCGAGCGGCAGTATTCGCAGGTGCCGCACTCGGGCGTGTACAGCGGGATGACGTGGTCGCCCACGGCCAATGTGGTCACGCCCTCGCCGACTTCCTCGACGATGCCGCCGCCCTCGTGGCCGAGGATCGCCGGGAACAGGCCCTCCGGATCGGCGCCGGAGAGGGTGAAGGCGTCGGTGTGGCAGACGCCGGTGGCGACGATGCGCACCAGCACCTCGCCGGCCTTCGGGCCGGCTACCTCCACCTCTTCGATCGACAGCGGCTTGCCTGCTTCCCAGGCGACGGCGGCACGGGATTTCATGGTGTTCTCCAATACGGTCGGCGACCGCCGATGATGACGCCTGCGGCCGCGCGGCGATAGCCGATCAGCCGGCGGCAGCGGCCTCCTTCCAGGCAACCGGCAACTGCCGGCAGTAGTCGTCGGCCTCGGCCAGCAGCCATTGGCGGAAGGCCTGCATGCCGCGATGCTCCAGCGACCGCGGCGGGTACACCAGCCAGTACGCCTCCGCCACCGGCATGTAGTCGTCGCCGAGCATCTGCAGCCGGCCGGCGTCGATCAGCGACTTGGAGGTCACCATCCGCCCCAGGCCTACGCCCAGCCCCTCAAGCGCCGCATGGCGCAGGGCATCCAGGCTGTCGAACTGGGCCACGTAGCGTTTCGGCCGCGTGCCGCCGTGGCGGTCGAACCAGTCGTTCCAGCGCGTGGAAGGCGGCGGTTCGCCGAGCAGCGGCCAGCGCGACAGGTCGCGAGGATCCGTCCCATCCATCCGTTCCACCAGTTCGGGCGCGGCCACCGGTGCGATCCATTCGCCGAACAGCCGCTCGCAGTGCAGTCCGTCCCAGTTGCCGCGGCCGTAGCGCAGGGCGACGTCCACCGGCTCGCGCTCGAAATTCACCAGCGTCGACGCCGACTGCAGGCTCAGCTCCAGCTCCGGATGCGCGGCCACCAGCCGCGGCAGGCGCGGCACCAGCCAGCTCGACATGATGCCGGGGCTGGCGCTGAGCGTGAGCGCATCATGGTGGCGCGTGCTGAACGCCGCGAGCGCATGTTCGATGCCGTCGAAATGCCCGCCGACCGCTTCGAGCAGGCTGCAGCCCTCGACGGTCAGCGTCACGCCGCGCGGCCCGCGCTCGAACAGGCGCCGCTCCAGGCGTTCCTCAAGCTGGCGCATCTGGTGGCTGAGCGCACTGACGGTCAGGTTCGCCTGCGCCGCCGCACGCGACAGGTTGCCTTGTCGGGCGACCAGCACGAACTGCTGCAACAAGCCGAGCGGCAATTTTCCCATCTTGAATATTCCTCAAGCTTGGCTTGCGAATATATCGCTTTTTGGCGGACCGGCCGCGGCGTAACTTGAGCACACCCCAAGGCAACACCCCCACCGGAGGTTCCCATGAAACCGCTCTGGAAGCAGTTGCTGTACCTGCATGGCCACGCCCTGCCCACCCACGAACTGCGCTGGCGCGAGGATGCACCGGCGACGCGCGGTCGCCGCTCACCGGCCGCGCGGCCGGTGGCGCCGATGCTGCGCTGGCGCGAGGTGCTGCGCGCGGCGCTGCTGCCCTGATCTTCATGGCCCGCCCCTGCGCGCAGGGGTGGGCCGGGGCACACGTCCCGCCTCTGCGAATTCCACGTGGGAAGAGCCCACGCAAGCGGCCCGCTTGATTCCTGCCTGGCGCGTTTCCATCTGAAGGAATGATGCGTCCATCCAAGGAATCTCCATGTCACTACGCCCGCTAGGCCGCTCTCCGCTCGCCATTGCCCCGCTCGCCTTCGGCGGCAACGTGTTCGGCTGGAGCGTGGACGAGAAGCGCTCGTTCGAACTGCTCGACGTCTTCGTCGATGCCGGCTTCAACCTCGTCGACACGGCGGACGTCTATTCGGCCTGGGTGACGGGCAACCGCGGCGGCGAATCGGAAACGATCATCGGCAAATGGCTCAAGGCCAGCGGCAAGCGCGACCGGGTGGTGATCGCCACCAAGGTGGCCAAGTGGGCCGAGCAGCCGGGCCTGTCGCCGGTGAACATCCAGCAGGCCGTGGAAGGCTCGCTCAGGCGCCTGCAGGTCGACTGCATCGACCTGTACCAGGCGCACGAGGACGATGCCTCCGTTCCGCTGGCCGAGACGCTGGGCGCATTCGGACGACTGATCGAGCAGGGCAAGGTGCGTGCGATCGGCGCCTCCAACTACGGTGCCGACCGCTTTGCGGAGGCACTGAGGGTATCGGCCGCGCACGGCCTGCCGCGCTACGAGTCGCTGCAGCCGGAGTACAACCTGGTGCGGCGCACCGGCTACGAACGCGAACTGGAACCGTTGGTGCGGCGCGAACAGGTCGGCGTGATCAGCTACTACGCGCTGGCCAGCGGCTTCCTCTCCGGCAAGTACCGCAGCGAGGGGGACCTGGCCAAGAGCCGCGCCCGCGGCGCCGGCGTCCGCAAGTATCTCGACCCGCGCGGACTGGGCATCCTTGATACGCTGGACCGCGTCGCCGTCGGCCACCACGCCACGCCGGCGCAGGTCGCACTGGCCTGGCTGATCGCCCGGCCCGGTCTCACCGCGCCGATCGCCAGCGCCACCAGCATCGAGCAGCTCGAGGAGCTGCTGGGCGCGGTGAAGCTGGCGCTTGCGCCGGACGAGATCGCATTGCTCGACCGCGCCAGCGCCGAGCCGGCCTGACGCGACGACTCCACAGGAAAGCGAAGGGCGCCGCGTGGCGCCCTTCGTGTCTCAAGCCTTCAGCGTCGCCAGCGCGTCGTTGAAGGTCCTGCTCGGCCGCATCGCCGCGCCCGTGCGGGCGAGGTCCGGATGGTAGTAGCCGCCGATGTCCACCGCCTTGCCCTGGGCACCGTTGAGCTCGCCCACGATGGTGACCTCGTTGTCGGCCAGCGCCTTGGCCAGCAGCGCAAAGGTGGCCTTCAATTGCGCGTCCTCGTCCTGCGCGGCGAGCGCCTGCGCCCAGTACAGCGCGAGGTAGAAATGGCTGCCGCGGTTGTCCAGTTCGCCGACCTTGCGCGCGGGCGACTTGTTGTTGTCCAGGATCTTGCCGTTGGCCGCGTCCAGCGCCCTGGCCAGCACGCCGGCGCGCTTGTTGCCGTAGGTGTCGGCCAGGTGCTCGAAGGAGGCGGCCAGCGCCAGGAACTCGCCCAGCGAATCCCAGCGCAGGTAATCCTCTTCCAGGAACTGCTGTACGTGCTTGGGCGCCGAGCCGCCGGCGCCGGTCTCGAACAGCCCGCCGCCGGCCATCAGCGGCACGATCGAGAGCATCTTGGCGCTGGTGCCCAGCTCCATGATCGGGAACAGGTCGGTGAGGTAGTCGCGCAGCACATTGCCGGTGACCGAGATGGTGTCCTGGCCCTTGCGGATGCGCTCCAGCGAAAATGCCATCGCCTCGACCGGCGACAGGATGCGGATGTCCAGCCCGCTCGTGTCGTGGTCCTTGAGGTAGCGCTCGACCTTGGCGATCAGCTGCGCGTCGTGGCCGCGTGCGGGATCGAGCCAGAACACCGCCGGCGTGCCGGAGAGGCGCGCGCGGGTGACGGCGAGCTTGACCCAGTCCTGGATCGGCGCGTCGCGGGTCTCGCACATGCGCCAGATGTCGCCGGCCTCGACCGCATGCTCGAACACGATGCGGCCGTCCTGGTCGGTCACCCGCACGCTGCCGTCGGCGGCGACCTGGAAGGTCTTGTCGTGCGAGCCGTACTCCTCGGCCTTCTGCGCCATCAGGCCCACGTTGGGCACCGAACCCATCGTCGCCGGATCGAACGCGCCGTGCGCCTTGCAGTCCTCGACCACCGCCTGGTAGATGCCGGCGTAGCTGCGGTCGGGGATCAGCGCGAGGGTATCCTGCAGTTCACCCTTGGCGTTCCACATCTTGCCCGAGTCGCGGATCATCGCCGGCATCGAGGCGTCGACGATCACGTCGCTGGGCACGTGCAGGTTGGTGATGCCCTTGTCGGAGTTGACCATCGCCAGCGCCGGGCGCTTGGCATATTCGGCCTCGATGTCGGCCTTGATCGCCGCCTGCGTGCCCTCGGGCAGCTGGCCCAGCCGCGCGTAGAGATCGCCGATGCCGTTGTTGGCGTCGAAGCCGACCTGCCTGAGCGCGTCGGCGTGCTTGTCCAGCACGTCCTTGTAGAACTCGCGCACCACCACGCCGAACATGATCGGGTCGGAGACCTTCATCATGGTCGCCTTCAGGTGCAGCGAGAACAGCACGCCTGCCGTCCTGGCGTCGGCGATCGCCTGGTCGACGAATTTGGCCAGCGCGACGCGGCTCATCACCGCCGCATCGACGATCTCGCCGGCCTGCACCGCGACCTTCTCCTTCAGCACGGTGGCGCTGCCGTCCTTCGCCAGCAGCTCGATCTTCAGGCTGCCGGCCTTGTCCAACGTGGCCGACCGTTCGGAACCGTAGAAATCGCCGGCGTCCATGTGCGCCACGCGGGTCTTCGAATCGGCGCTCCACTTGCCCATCCGGTGCGGGTGCTTGCGCGCGTAGTTCTTCACCGACGGCGGCGCGCGGCGATCGGAATTGCCCTCGCGCAGCACCGGGTTCACCGCGCTGCCCTTGATCTTGTCGTAGCGCGCCTTGGCGTTCCATTCGCCAGTGTCCTTCGGCTCGTCCGGGTAGTCCGGCAGCGCGTAGCCCTGTGCCTGCAGCTCCTTGATCGCGGCCTTCATCTGCGGCACCGAGGCGCTGATGTTGGGCAGCTTGATGATGTTGGCTTCCGGCGTGGTGGCCAGCTGGCCGAGCTCGGCCAGGTCGTCGGGAACCTGCTGCTCGTCCTTCAGGTGTTCGGGAAACTGCGAGAGGATGCGCCCGGCCAACGAGATGTCGCGCGTCTCCACACCGACGCCGGCAGTGCGCGCGAACGCTTCGACGATCGGCAGCAGTGACTGGGTGGCCAGGAACGGCGCTTCGTCGGTCAGCGTGTAGATGATGGTCGGGCTCTGGGACACTTCGGCAACCTCTCGCGGGCAAGGGGGCGGCGCACGTCATGTCCGCCGCGGGCAAGAGCGGCATTTTCGCGCGATCCGGCGGTGCTGGCTATCGACGCGACATACGGCGGCGCATGCCTGGCTGCGCGCCCAGGCGCGCGCCTTCGCCGGCCGCATCATCGAGCGGCAGGCGCCGGGCCTTGCGGGACGCGCGATCGCGCGCTCAGCCGCCGCTGATCGGGAACGTCTGCGTGCCGCCGGAGGCGGCGGGCGCCGGCTGGTTGGCAGGCGTGGCGGTGGAGGACGGGCGCACGCTGCCGCACTGGTAGGCGCCCCAGGCCTGCGAGCCGTCGGTCGGCTCGCCCAGCGGCTTGACCGTGTCGGCGTTCATCTTGGCCGCTTCGTTGCGCGCCATCACTTCCAGTTCGTCGCGCACCTTGATGTCGTTGCGGTCGACCGGCCCGACGTGGTCCATCACCGAGACGGTGACCTTGCCCAGGTCGCGGCATTGCGAGACGTCGCCGTTCCAGGCGGTGCGCACCTGCTTGCCGGCGTCGTCGAGCGTGATGCCCCAGGTGCAGGCGCCGAGCAGCAGGATGGGGACGAGCAGCAGCGGGGTCTTGCGCATGGACGGGCTCCGGCGGGGCAATCGGGAAGGGGCCATCGTACCTTGGCCGCGTCCGGGCCGGGCTGAAGGGAAAGCAAAGGACCACCTTTCCCGCGCATCCTCTCCCCCGGGCGGCGCCGGGGGAGAGGCGTTGGGCTACTTCACCGGCTTGCCGTCGGCGTCGAGCACCTGCACCTTGCCCAGGTTCAGCGCGCGCACCGGCGCCTCGATCTTCTTGAGGTCACCCACGATCACCCAGGTCAGGTGGCCGGGATGGATGACTTCCTGCGCGGCCGCCTGCACCTGTGGATCCTTCAGCGCTTCGATGCGCGCCTTCTCGGTCTGGATCCAGTCGTCCGGACGGTCGTACAGCGCGATGTCCTGCAGCGCGCCCATCACCGCCGAGGTGGTCTGGTACTCGCCCGGCAGGCTGCGCACGTCGCCTTCCTTGATCTTGGCGATCTCCTGGTGGGTCAGCGGCTGCTTGCCGATCACGCCGCGCGCCTCGGCCAGGATCTGCTGGGCCGACGGCGCGGTCTTGTCGGTCTGCACCGGCGCGTACATCAGGAATGGGCGCTGCCCCAGCGCATCGGGCAGGAAGCTGAAGGCGCCGTAGGCCCAGTGCTTGTCCTCGCGCAGGTTCATGTTCAGGCGCGAGGTGAAGGTGCCGCCGAAGGCGCCGTTCATGGTCTCGATGTCGAGGTTGTTCGACGCCTTGGTCGAGGGCGCCAGGCTGCCGGCCAGGATCAGGCTCTGCTGCGCGCCGGGCCGGTCGATCATGAACACGCGCGAGGACGCGGGCGCCGCCACGTGGCCCACGTTCTTGGCCGGCACCTTGCCCGCGCCCGGCTTCCAGTCGCCGAAGACCTTGTCCAGTTGCGGAATGATCTTCGCCAGCGTGGTGTCGCCGGCGACCAGCACCTTGACGTTGTCCGGGCGGATGAAGTCGCCCATGAAGCGGCGCATGTCGGCCGCGTCGAGGGCGGTGATCGACTTGACCGTGCCCGAGCCGGTGAACGGGATCGCGTAGGCGTGGCCTTCGCCGTACAGCAGCGGCGGCAAGGTGCGCAACGCGATGCCGATCGGCTGGCTCTTCTCCTGCGCGATGCGCGCCAGCCACTGGCCGCGCAGGCGCGCCACGTCGTCCACACGGAAGGCCGGGTTGCGCACGATGTCGGCGAACAGGGTGAGCGAAGGCTCGAGCTTGTCGTTCAGCGCGTTGAGCGAGGCATTGCAGAAGTCCAGCCCGCAGCCGCTGCCGATGATCGCGCCCAGGCGCTGCTCGCGCTTGGCGATCTCGACCGAATCGAGATCCTTCGTGCCCTCGTCCAGCATCGCCATGGTGAAGCTTGAGGTGCCGAGCTTGCGGCCCTGGTCGGCAGCGTAGCCGGCGTCGAACACCAGTTGCACCTGCACCGCGGGCACCTCGTGGCGCTCGGCCAGGGTGACCTCGATGCCGTTGGCGAGCTTGCCGTGCTGCAGGGTCGGGAAAGTCAGGCCGGGGAACTCGGTCACCTCAGGCACGCCCTTGCTGCGATCCACCGTGCTCTTGACGGTGGTGTACTCGCCCTTGGCCGCAAGCTCGTCCATCGGCTTGCCCGGCAGCGCAGGACGGCCGCCGTAGGTGGCGAAGTCGGTGTCCTCGACCTTGCCCGGCGTGACGGTGAGCGTGTAGTCGCCCCTGGCGATCCACTGGTTGGCCGCGGCCTTGACGCTGGCCGGGGTGGCCGCCATCAGCGCATCGAAATCCTTCTGGTAGGCGGCCGGATCGTCCTGGTAGAGCTGGCCCTCGGCGAGGATCATCGCCTGCGTGTTGACGCGCTCCAGGCCGCGCACGAAGGCGGCGCGAATGCCGGTCTTGACGCGCTCGAGCTCGTCGGCGGTGGGGCCGTCCTTGAGGAACTTCGCCCATTCGTCGGCCACCGCGGCCTCGACCTTGGCCGGGTCGGCGCCCTTCTTCACGTCCACCTGCAGCTCGAACAGGCTGGCCAGCACGTGCTGCTCGATGTCGACCGAGACGTCGTCGGCGAGCTTGTCCTTGTAGACCAGCCGCTGGTACAGGCGCGAAGTCTTGCCGCCGCCGAGCACCGCCGCGGCGAGCTGGAGCTGGTTGAGCGAAAGGTCGGTGCGCGAGGGCACGTTCCACTCGCGGTAGATGCGCGTCTGCGCCACGTTGTCGGTCATCGTGCCGCGGGTGGACTTGTCGCGCGGGGCGACCCACGGCTGCGGGCGCGGCACGGCGGGACCGGAGCCGATATCGCCGAAGTACCTGAGCATCTTCGCCTTCGCCTGCGCCGGCGTGATGTCGCCGGCCAGCACCACCACCGTATTGGCGGCGCCGTAGTAGTCCTTGAACCACTGCTTGACGTCGCCGAGCGAGGCGGCGTTCAAGTCGGCCATCGAGCCGATCGTGTCGTGGTGGTAGGGATGGTTGGCCGGGAAGGCCTCGGCCTGGATCAGTTCGCTGACGCGGCCGTAGGGTTCGTTCTCGCCCTGGCGCTTCTCGTTCTGCACCACGCCGCGCTGCTCGTCCAGTTCCTTCTGGCCGATCGCGCCGAGCAGGTGGCCCATGCGGTCGGACTCCATCCACAGCGCCATGTCGAGCGCGGTGGTCGGCACCGTCTCGAAATAGTTGGTGCGGTCCAGCCAGGTGGTGCCGTTCTGGTCGGTGGCGCCGGCCAGCTCGAACGGCTTGAAGTACTCGTCCTTGTGGTTCTCCGAGCCCTGGAACATCAGGTGCTCGAACAGGTGCGCGAAGCCGGTCTTGCCCTTCGGCTCATAGGAGGACCCCACGTGGTACCACACGCTCACCGCCACCACCGGCGCCTTGTGATCCTCGTGCACCACCACGGTCAGCCCGTTGGGCAGAGTGAAGCGCTCGTACTTCAGCTCGGGGATCTTCGAGGCCTGCGCCGCGGGGGCATCGGCGGCCTGCGCCGCCGGCAGCAGGGCCGGTCCGGCGAGCAGGCTGGCGGCGATCAGCGCCAGCGCGGTCTTGGGTGGGAAACGCTTTGCCACGGTGCAACCTCCTGTCTCACGAATGAGCGCCGAGGCTATCGGTCCCGGGTGAGCGGACACAAGCGACGAAGGCCATGGTGCTGTCCGCAACGGTGTCCGTCCGCGGACCGCGCAGTGTCCGCGGACAACCCACGTGCGGCGTGGCGCGGCTGACAAACGTCACAGGATCAAGGGGTTTGCTGCCACTGCATGGCTGGCACGGTGCTTGCCACAGTACTCGCACAGGACTCCACCCCATCAGCCCAAGGAACCCCAAACCATGAAACTCGAGAACCTGTTGCTGCGCAGCCTGTTTGCCGCCTGCCTGCTGGTGTGCGGCTGGATCATGGCCTCGATGCTGTTCACGCCCGGCCCGGTGCAGTTGGCCGGCGGCGGCGACAACGGCAAGGTCGGCGTGCTGATGGCCGTGCCCGGCACCTGCATGCTGCCGCCGGACGGCGTGGTCTGCCCGCGCCAGGACAGCTGAGCAGGCCATGCACTGGGCCGGTCCGCGCCGCGCGCGGATAATGCCCGGATGCTGCACGTCATCCTGTACCGCCCCGAGATCCCGCCGAACACCGGCAACGCCATCCGGCTGTGCGCCAACACGGGCGCCTCGCTGCACCTGATCCGGCCGCTGGGCTTCGAACTGGACGACGCGCGCCTGCGCCGCGCCGGCCTGGACTACCACGAGTACGCCCGCGTCGCGGTGCACGACGGCCTCGACGCCTGCCTGGCCGCGATCGGCATGCCGCGCGTGTTCGCCTTCTCCACCCGCGGCCGCGTCGCCCACGTGGACGCCTGCTACGCCGAGGGCGACGCGCTGCTGTTCGGCTGCGAAACCGCGGGGCTGCCTGCCGAGGTGTTCGAGGCGATCCCGCCGGAGCGCCGCCTGCGCCTGCCGATGCGCCCCGACAGCCGCAGCCTCAACCTCTCCAACACGGTGGCGGTGGCGGTCTACGAGGCCTGGCGTCAACTGGGTTTTGCCGGCGCCGTGTAGAAGCGGGGCGGGGTCGCGGAAATCCGCGATGGCGGCCCCGCCCGCTACAATCGGCGGATGAATGCCCCTGCCCCGAACGCCTGGCTCCCGCAGCCGCTGCGCAAGCTCGCCGGCCGCGCGCTGGAAACCGCGCTCAACCACACGCTCTCGCTCGATCCGGAGACCCGGCAGAAGCTCGCCGCGCTGCAGGGCCGCAGCATCCAGTTGCACCTGCGCGGGCCGGAGCTGGCGCTCAGCGTGACCGTCGAGGACCAGCGCCTGAAGGTCGGCCCGCCGCAGGACCTGAGCCAGCTGCGCGTGACGGCCAGCCCCGGCAGCCTGCTCGCCATGGCGCTGCGCCGCGGCGACGAAGGCGTGTCGCCGGGCAAGGTCGAGATCGCCGGTGATGCCGACCTGGCGCGGCGGCTGGAGAAGCTCGCCAGCAGTTTCCAGCCGGACTTCGAGGAAGCCTTCGCGCGCAGCTTCGGCGACGTGCTCGGCGTGCCGCTGGCGCAGGCCATCGCCAAGGGGCTGCGCCACGCGCGGGAGACCGCCGGGCACTTCACCGAGGATGGCGC
The DNA here is from genome assembly GCF_049727805.1 of Frateuria sp. YIM B11624. NCBI lineage: Bacteria > Pseudomonadati > Pseudomonadota > Gammaproteobacteria > Lysobacterales > Rhodanobacteraceae > Frateuria > Frateuria sp. YIM B11624. Next base: position 127,901 of record NZ_JBCNYA010000002.1, on the reverse strand, counting down.
CGACTGGCTGCGCGACGAGGCGCGCCTCACCCCGGCGATGGGCGAGGTGGACGATTTCCTCGATGGCGTGGACGCGCTGCGCGAGCGCACCGAACGCCTGGAAGCCCGCCTCGCCCGCCTGCGCCAGCGCATGGGGCCGCGCGCATGACGCCGCTGAAGGTGGTGCCCGGGGTACTGCGGGTCGCCTCGGTGCTGCTCGCCTGGCGGCTGGACGAACTGGTCGACGCCGCGCACCTGTACCGTCCGCTCAAGCTGCTGCGGCCGCTGCTGGCGCGCCCGCGTCCCGGCGCCCGCGAGCTGCCGCGCGGCGCACGGCTGCGCATGGCACTGACCGAGCTCGGGCCGATCTTCGTCAAGGCCGGGCAGGTCCTGTCGACCCGGCGCGACCTCATCCCGGCCGACATTGCCGACGAGCTGGCCGAACTGCAGGACCAGGTGCCACCCTTTTCCGGCGCCGAAGCACGCGCCATGGTCGAGCACGAACTGAAGGCCAAGATCGGGCGGCTATACGCCCGTTTCGATGAAACCCCGCTCGCCTCCGCCTCGATCGCCCAGGTGCACGCGGCCACGCTGCACGACGGCGATGAGGTAGTGGTCAAGGTCCTGCGGCCGGGGATCGAAAGCCGGATCGCCCGTGACGTGGCGCTGATGCGATCGCTGGGCGAGCTCGCGCAGCGCTGGCATCCCAACGCCGACAAGATCCGCCCGCTCGACGTCGTCGCCGAGGTGGAAAAGATGCTGGCGAACGAGCTGGACCTGCAGCGCGAAGGCGCCAGCGCCAGCCTGCTCAAGCGCAACTTCGAAAGCGGCGTGGACCTGTACGTGCCGGCGGTGTACTGGGACTTCACCGCCGAACGGGTGCTCACGCTCGAGCGCGTGCACGGCGTGAGCGCCGACGACGTGGCCGCAATCGACGCCGCCGGCGTCGACCGCAAGGCGCTCGCCGCCAAGGGCGTGCGGGTGTTCTACGAGCAGGTGTTTCGCGACAACTTCTTCCACGCCGATGCGCATCCCGGCAACATCTGGGTGGACCTGGAACGCCGCGGCGACCCGCGCTTCGTGGCGCTCGACTTCGGCATCATGGGCTCGCTGCCGGAGGCCGACCAGTACTGGCTGGCGCAGAACTTCATCGCGCTGTTCGAGCGCGACTACGCACGCATCGCCCAACTCCACGTGGCCGCCGGCTGGATGCCCGCGACCGTGCGGCTGGACGAACTGGAGGCGGCGATCCGCACCGTGTGCGAGCCGTACTTCACCCGTCCGCTGTCGCAGATCTCGCTGGCCGAGGTAGTGGTCAAGCTGTTCCAGACCGCGCGCCGCTTCGAGCTCACGCTACAGCCGCAGCTGATCCTGCTGCAGAAGACCCTGCTCAACATCGAGGGCGTGGGGCGCATGCTCGATCCGGACATCGACATCTGGGCGGTGGCGCATCCCGTGCTCAAGCGCATCCTGCGCGAGCGCTACAGCGCACGGCGCACGCTGCGCGCGGTACGCCAGCGGCTGCCCGAATGGCTGCATGCGGCCCCGCAGTTGCCCGAGCTGGTGCGCGACGCATTGCGCCAGGTGGCTAGCGGCGAACGGCAGCAGCTGGCCGATCCGGCCGAACTGGTTCTTCGCGCGGACCTTGCATTGCGCCGGCGGCGAGCGTTGCTTGGCGGCCTGTTCGGCATGGCATTGCTCGGCTGCGCCACCCTGCTGTGGATCGCGGGCGGGCCGGACGGCTCCGACTGGGTCGCGCTGGGCTGCCTGGCGGCGAGCCTGATCGCCTTCATCGCCAGCGCGCGGCGCTGATCCGCCGCTCGACGTTGCCGCTACGGTCGCGGCTCGCCTGAAACCTCCATGCTCGAAATCCTCTATCGGGACGACGCCCTGCTCGCGGTCAACAAGCCCGCGGGCCTGCCCGTGCATCGCTCGAAGCTGATCGGTCCGGCCGACGCCTTCCTGGTCGACCTGCTGCGCGAACAGGTCGGCGGCGAAGTGTTCCTCGCCCACCGGCTGGACCGCGCCACCAGCGGCGTGCTGCTGGTGGCGCGCAGCGCCGCCATGGCCGCGGCGCTGGGCGAGCAGTTCATGGGTCGCGAGGTGCACAAGCAGTACCTCGCCGTGGTGCGCGGCTGGCCCGAACCGGCCGAGGGCCTGGTCGACTATCCGCTGCCCGGCTCGCGCGAGACCGGCCCGCGGCGGGAGGCACGCACGGGCTACCGCCGCCTGGCCACGGTGGAGGTACCGATCGCGCTGGGCCGCTACCCGCAACAGCGCTACGCACTGGTGCTGGCCGAGCCGCAGACCGGTCGCTTCCGGCAGATCCGCAAGCACATGGCGCACATCCACCATCCGGTGATCGGCGACTGCCAGCACGGGCGCAGCGACCACAACCGCCTCTACAAGCAGCATTTCGGCTGCCACCGCATGCTGCTGCACGCCTGGCGGCTGCGATTCGTCCATCCGGCCAGCGGCGCGCCGATGGCTCTCGAAGCCGCGCTGGACCCGGCCTACCGGGCGTTGCTCGCGCGCTTCGGCTGGGAGGCGTAGAGCCGGCGCACCGTTGGCTGCCCCTGGGGCGTTGGGCCGCTTTTCGTTCATCCGCTTGCCCTAAACTTGCCGGACCATGCTGCAGATCAGCCGCACCCTCATCCTCCCCGACGCCGAACTGACCGAACGCTTCCTGCGCGCGGACGGTCCCGGCGGGCAACACGTCAACCGCACCGAGAGCGCGGTCGAGTTGCGCTTCGACGTCGCCGGCTCGCCCTCGTTGCCGGAGGCGGTGCGTGCGCGCCTGCTCACGCGCCGCGATCGGCGCATGACCGACGAGGGCGTGCTGGTGATCCAGGCGCGGCGCTTCCGCGAGCAGGCGCGCAACCGCGACGACGCGCGCGAGCGGCTCGCCGAGATCGTCCGCGTCGCGCTGGCGGCGCCGAAGAAGCGCGTGGCGACCCGACCTACCCGCGCCTCGAAGGAGCGCCGCCTGGCCGGCAAGCAGCAGCGCAGCCGCATCAAGCAGGGGCGTTCGCGCGACTGGAGCGGCGAATGAGCGGTGCCGTCCTGCCGCCGGTGCCGCCCCAGGCACCGCGGTTCACGAACCGCTTCTGGCCCTGGCTGATGCGCGGCCTGCTGCGCCTGTCCGGATGGCGCCTCCTGGGCGAGCTGCCGGACGTGCCCAAGCTGATCATCATCGGCGCGCCGCACTCGTCCTACTGGGACGGCGTGTGGGGCTTGATGATGAAGATCGCCCTGCGACTGGACATCAAGATCATGATCAAGCGCGAGGTGCTCGACAGCCCGCTCGGGCTGATCCTGCGGCCGCTGGGCATGATCGGCATCAACCGCAAGGCCGCGCTCAACGTGGTCGGACAGATGGTGCGCCGCTTCGCCGACCACCCGCGCATGTGGCTGGGCATCACGCCCGAGGGCACGCGCAAGCACGTCAAGCTCTGGAAGAGCGGTTTCCTGCGCATCGCGCGCGAGGCCGAGGTGCCGATCCTGCCGGTGTTCCTGGATTACCCGACCAAGACCTTCACGCTGGGCACGCTGCAGTACGCCACGGACGACCCGGACGCAGACATGGCGCGCATCCGCGCGCTGTTCCGCGGCTACCGCGGCAAGCACCGCAATACCGAGTAATCCCCTCCTCCGGACCTTTCCATGACCGCCCTGGGTATCGCGCACTTCGGCGCCTTCCTGCTCGCCTGCCTGGCACTCAACCTCACACCCGGCCTGGACACCTTCTACATCCTCGCCCGCAGCGGGCGCGAGGGACGTGCGGTGGGCTTCGCCGCCGCGCTGGGCATCAACGCCGGTTGCCTGGTGCATACCGCGGCCGCGGTACTGGGCGTATCGGCGATCCTGATGACCTCGGCACTGGCGTTCAGCGTGCTCAAGTACCTGGGCGCGGCCTACCTGGTGTGGATCGGCCTGCGCATGCTGATTTCGCGTACGGCGACGCGCACGCCCACCGCGACCCGCGGCGAGGGCTTGGGCGCGGCGTTCCGGCAGGGCCTGCTGACCAACGTGCTGAATCCCAAGGTGGCGCTGTTCTACCTGGCCTTCCTGCCGCAGTTCGTCGTGCCGCAGGCCGGTCATCCGCAGTTGGCCTTGCTGGTGCTGGGCGTGAGCTTCATCGGCACCGGGCTGGCCTGGTCGCTGGTGCTCGCCCTGCTCGGCGGGCGCATCCACCGGCTGCTGCTGGCCAAGCCGCGCCTCGGCGGCTGGATGGACCGCTTCTGTGGCACGGTGCTGCTCGGCTTCGGCCTGCGGCTGGCGTTCCAGCGCCAGGCCTGAGCGCTGGCTCTAACGGCCCGAGTGGCCCGGCTCGTCGTGCTCGCGGTGGGTGAGCAGGCCGGGCTTGATCATGTCGACGAAGGCGCGAGCCTCAGGGCTCAGGAACTTGCCCTTGCGCATCACCACGCCGTAGCTGCGCTGGGGGAAGAAGCGCTTCATGTTGCGCACGGCGAGGCGCGTGTGGTCGCCCCCGGTGATGCAGATGCCGGTGACGATCGAGATGCCCAGCCCGGACGCTACGTATTCCTTGATCACCTCCCAACCGCCCACCTCGATCGCCACCTGGTAGGGCACCTGGCGCTGCTGGAACACCAGGTCCACCAGCCGGTAGGTAGATAGCCGCTGCGGCGGCAGGATCAGGCCGTAGGGCGAGAGATCCTCCAGCGCCACCTCGGCCTTGTGCGCCAGCGGGTGGTCGAGCGGCGTGATCAGCATCGGGTCGTAGTGGCGCAGCGGCGCCCACGCGATGTCGTCGGGCACGTCCAGCATCGAACCCACCGCGAAGTCGGCTTCGTCCGCGCGCAGCAGCGCCAGGCCGTCGCGGCCGGTGACGTTGGCCAGTTGCAGGTGCACCGCCGGGAACGCCTCGCGGTAGCGGCGCACCAGCTCCGGCAGCAGGTACTGGATGGTCGAGGCGCCAGCGGCGATGGTCAGCCGGCCGGCCGTGAGGCCCTTCACGCGCGCCTGGAAATCGCGGTCCAGGTTGTCCCAGCCCTCGATCAGCGGGCGCGCCAGTTCGTATAGGGCCTCGCCGGCGTCGGTGAGGTTGATGCGCCGGCGCCTGCGTTCCAGCAGCGGTACGCCGAGTTCACGCTCGAGGGCCTGCAATTGCAGGGTAACGGTCGGCTGGGAGAGGAACAGCGCCTCGGCCGCACGGGTGAGCGTGCCCAGCTTGACGATGCTCACGAAGGCGCGCAGCTGCTTGTGGCGGTTGCCCTTGTAGTAGTAGCGCTCGGCCGCCTCTACGACTTCGCGGCCCTTGGCGGCCGCTTTTCGGGGTCCTGCGCGACGCATCTGACTCGTTCGGTTCACCGCCGATGCCCTCCCGGATACCCTTCTAGCCGCACTTTTACAAGCTACTTTACATTTCTCAATAAGAAAGATTGAAACATTCGCTTTGTCAAAGGCAAGCGAGCCGGCCTAGCGTGGATGGCACCCCTCCACGGAGCTGCATCCATGGCCGTCCCGCAGGAACGACTCGATCCCGGCCCGCTGACCGTCCACGGCGACACCGCCGCCTACGCCAGCCTGCTCACTCCCGATGCGCTGGCCTTCCTGGCCGACCTGCACCGCCGCTTCGATGCCCGGCGCCGCGAACTGCTGGCGGCCCGCGTCGAGCGCCAGGCCACCTGGGACGCGGGCGCCCTGCCCGACTTCCGCGCCGATACCCGCGCCATCCGCGAGGGTGACTGGCAGGTCGCGCCGATTCCGGCCGCGCTGCGCGACCGCCGCGTGGAAATCACCGGTCCGGTCGAGCGCAAGATGGTCATCAACGCGCTCAACTCCGGCGCGAAGGTGTTCATGGCGGATTTCGAGGATTCCTCGACGCCGACCATGACCAACCAGCTGGACGGCCAGCGGAATCTGGTCGACGCGGTCGCCGGCACCATCGCGTACCGCTCCCCCGATGGGCGGGACTACACGCTCGGACCCGATCCGGCGGTGCTGGTGGTGCGTCCGCGCGGCTGGCATCTGCCGGAGCGGCACTTCGAGGTCGACGGCGAGCCCATGGCCGGCGCGCTGGTCGACTTCGGCCTGTTCGCCTTCCACAACGCCCGCGCGCTGCACGCACGCGACCGCGGCCCGTACTTCTACCTGCCCAAGCTCGAGGCGATGGAAGAGGCCGCGTTGTGGAACGAAGTGATGGCACACGCCGAGCGCGAACTTGGTCTGCCGCGCGGCTGCATGAAGGCCACGGTGCTGATCGAGACACTGCCGGCGGCCTTCCAGATGGACGAGATCCTGCACGCGCTGCGCGAGCGCGCGGTTGGACTCAACTGCGGGCGTTGGGACTACATCTTCTCGTACCTGAAGACCCTGCGCGGCCATCACGACCGCCTGCTGCCCGAGCGCGGCCAGGTGCAGATGACCGTGCCGTTCCTGAAGGCCTACTCGGAGCTGCTGATCCGCACCTGTCACCGTCGCGGCGCCTTTGCCATGGGCGGCATGGCCGCGCAGATCCCGATCAAGGGCGACGAGGCCGCGAATGAAGCCGCGCTGGAGAAGGTGCGCGCCGACAAGCTGCGCGAAGTGCATGCCGGCCACGACGGCACCTGGGTCGCGCACCCGGCGCTGGTGCCGGTGGCGCAGGCGATCTTCGACCGCTACATGCCCGGGCCCAACCAGCTCGACGTGCTGCGCGAAGACGTCCACGTATCGCGCTGCCAACTGTTGGCCGCGCCCTGCGGCACGATCACCCGCGCCGGTTTCGACAACAACGTCGAAGTGGCGCTTCGCTACACCGCGGCCTGGCTGGACGGCCTGGGCTGCGTGCCGATCCATCACCTGATGGAAGACGCGGCCACCGCCGAGATCGCCCGCGCGCAGCTTTGGCAATGGCTGCACTACGCCGGCGAGCCGCAGGAAAGGAACGATTGCGTGCCGCTGGAATTCCCCGATGGCGCGCCGATCGACATGGCGCTGTTCGACCAGGCGCTCGCCGCGCATGCCCATCGCCTGCGCGAAAGCACGCATCCGGGCGCCCGTCGTGCCGACGACGCCGCCCGGCTGCTCGCCGAACTGACCCACGCCGACGAACTCGGCGCCTTCCTCACCCTGCCCGCCTACGCGCAACTGGCCTGATCGCCTTTCGCAGGGCGCGCCCGCGACAGCCATATCCGGCTGCGCACGGCGCGCGCACCTGCAGGAAACCCCACGGAGCCCGGAACCCATGAAAACCAATCTGCCGACCGCCGAACAGATCACCCTGGACTGGACCAACAATCCGCGCTGGGCCGGCGTGCGCCGCAACTACGGCGCCGAAGACGTCGTGCGCCTGCGCGGCACCGTGCCGATCGAATACTCGCTGGCGCGCCAGGGGGCCGAAAAACTCTGGCACTCGCTGCACAAGGAGGACTTCGTCAACGCGCTCGGCGCGCTCACCGGCAACCAGGCGATGCAGCAGGTGAAGGCCGGCCTGAAGGCGATCTACCTGTCCGGCTGGCAGGTCGCGGCCGACGCCAACGTGGCCGGCGAGATGTATCCGGACCAGTCGCTGTACCCGGCCAACTCGGTGCCGCTGGTGGTCAAGCGCATCAACAATGCGCTGCTGCGCGCCGATCAGTTGCATCACGCCGAAGGGAGCGACGAGATCGACTGGCTGGCGCCGATCGTGGCGGATGCCGAAGCCGGCTTCGGCGGCGTGCTCAACGCGTTTGAACTGATGAAGGCGATGATCGAGGCCGGCGCCGCCGGCGTGCACTTCGAGGACCAGCTCGCCGCGGTGAAGAAGTGCGGCCACATGGGTGGCAAGGTACTCGTGCCCACGCGTGAGGCGATCGACAAGCTCACCGCCGCGCGCCTGGCCGCCGACGTCTGCGGCGTGCCGACGCTACTTGTGGCGCGCACCGACGCCGACGCGGCGGATCTGCTCACCTCCGATGTCGACGACAACGACAAGCCCTTCCTCACCGGCGAGCGCACCCTCGAGGGCTTCTTCCGTGTCCGGCCCGGCCTGGACCAGGCGATCAGCCGCGGCCTGGCCTATGCGCCCCATGCCGACCTGGTGTGGTGCGAGACCAGCAAGCCGAACCTGGAGGACGCACGCCGCTTCGCCGAAGCCATCCGCGGCAGATACCCGGACAAGCTGCTCGCCTACAACTGTTCGCCAAGCTTCAACTGGAGGAAGAACCTGGACGACGCGACCATCGCGAAGTTCCAGCGCGAGCTCGGCGCGATGGGCTACAAGTTCCAGTTCATCACGCTGGCCGGCTTCCACAGCCTCAACTACGGCATGTTCGAACTGGCCCATGGCTACGCGCGCCGGCAGATGAGCGCGTTCGTCGACCTGCAGGAAAAGGAATTCGCCGCGGCCGAACGGGGCTTCACCGCCGTCAAGCATCAGCGCGAAGTCGGCACCGGCTACTTCGACCAGGTCACCCAAGCGATCCAGCAAGGTCAATCTTCGACCGTCGCGCTGAAGGGCTCGACCGAGGAAGCACAGTTCCAGCGCGCGTCAGCGGCCTGACTTCTGGACGCCCTCTCCCACGGGGAGAGGGCTGGGGTGAGGGGCCAAGGCTTGCAGGCCCCCCCCCCGGAAAAGCCAGATCCAGCTACGTGCGCTCCACCGCCGCCGCAGCTGGCGGGGTCAACGCAATCGCCAGCCAGCCCGCCTTGGGCTCCAGCACCCGTTTGGCCGATGCCACGCGCAGATTTCCCTTCTCGTCCACCCCGAACAGCAGCACCGTCTGGCTGCCGTTGCGCTCGATGAAATCGCTCCAGCCGAAGGCCGGGGTGAGGCGAGTCGATTTGATCCGCCACCCGGCTGCCAGCAGTTCGCCGAAGCGCGCATGCGTCATCTCCTCCCCGAACAGGGGCGGCGCCAGCAGCTTGCCGGCGATCGCCGCGCGGTCCGTGGCTTCCTGCGGCGCCAGGTTGCGCAGGCGGTAGACCTTCTCGCGACCGAACTCGCGCCGGTAATGCACGCAGGCCAGCGAGTTGCGCTCGCGATGGGTGGACATCGCCAGCAGCCAACCCAGTCCGCTGAGATCGAGGTTGCGTTCGGCATGCGGCGAGGCGGGATTGCCGAAGAACGTCGCCAGTCCCTCCATGCGGGCGTGGCGGATGCCGTCCCACGCATCGTCCGCCAACACCACGCGGAACCCGGCGTCGGCCAGCGCCTTGCCGACCGCACGCGCCACCTCGTCCGAACCATAGATGAGCAGGCCGCGCGGTTCCGGCTCGGCCACGCCGAGCCAGCGCGCCAGCGGCCGCGCGGTCGCGCTCTGCAGCACCACCGTGCCGATGATCAGGATGAACACCAGCGGCACCATCGCGTCCGCACCGGCCACGCCCAGCTCCTGCAGGCGCAGTGCGAACAAGGCGGACACGGAGGCCGCCACGATGCCGCGCGGCGCCACCCAGGCGATCAACGCGCGCTCGCGCCAGGACAGCGAACTGCCCACGCTGGCGAAGGCCACCGTCAGCGGACGCACCAGGAACTGGGCGACCAGGAACACCGCGATGCCGGCCCACAACATGCCGTCGGGCAACGGCCACTGCAGCCGCGCGGCGAGCAGGATGAACAGGCTGGAGACCAGCAGCGTGGTGAGGTTTTCCTTGAAATCCAGGATGTCGTCGATGTGGACGTCGCGGATGTTGCCCAACGCGATGCCCATGATGGTGACGGCCAGCAGCCCGGACTCGTGGGTGATCGTGTTGGAGATGCTGAAGGCCAGCAGCACCGTCGCCAGCACCCCGAAGTTCTGCAGGTATTCGGGGATCAGCTGGCGCCTGAGCAGCCACGCCAGCGCCCACGCGGCGAGCGCGCCGGCGATGGCACCGCAGCCGATGGTGGCCAGGAAGACGCCGACCGTGCGGCCCTCCTGGTGCGAGACGATCGCCTCGTAGATCAGCACCGCAAAGAGCGCGCCCAGCGGATCGATCACGATGCCTTCCCAGCGCAGCGTGTTGGCGATGCGCGCGTTGGGGCGCAGCGTGCGCAGCATCGGCGCGATCACCGTCGGCCCGGTAACGCAGGTCAGCGCGCCGAACAACAAGGCCACATCCCAACCGAGTCCCGCGATCAGCCGCGCCGCCAGCGCGAGCAGCAGCAGCGCGGCGATCGCGCCATAACTGACCAGCCCACGCACCGCTCGGCCGATGTCCGGCAGCTCATGGAAACGCAACGTCATGCTGCCTTCGAACAGGATCAGCGCCACCGCCAGCGAGACCAGCGGAAACAGCATGTCGCCCAGCATCGCGTCCGGGCGGAACAGGCCGGTCGCCGGCCCCAGCACGATGCCGGCCAGCAGCAGGAACAGGATCGCCGGCAGCTTCACCCGCCAGGCCAGCCATTGCGCGAGAAAGCCGATACCCAGCATGCACGCCAACATCAGTCCGGGTTGTAGCGTCATCGCCTTCCTTCGCCTCCGCGGCGGCCCATTCTGCCTGAGCCTTTCGGGCGATTCGAAAGCACGCGCGCCAGGTCCTGTCCTCGTCGGACAGGGCTCGGGTGTGTGAGGCAATTCAAACGTGGCGCCGGCCGCTCTGCTCCTACGGAAAAGCCCCGAAGCGGTAAGGCCATACCTGCAGAAAGCGCCACGCAGCCAGGCGCTTCGCTGTCGCCGAAACGAGCGGACCGGGGCGCCTCGAAGGAAGAGAGGCCGGCCCCGGTATCGGGCGGGGGAGGGAGGGGGGACCGATACCGGGGCGGCGGGCCGGATGCATTTAAGTACCGGCGAGTGCAGATATTAGACCGTGCCCGAAGGAAGTCAATACCCGCCAGTTCAGAAAATCAGAAACGGCGGTATTGCAACGCCTCGGCTAGGTGCGCGCGATCGAGCAGGGCCGCGCCGCCATCCAGGTCGGCGATCGAGCGGGCCACCCGCAGGATGCGGTGGTACGCCCGCGCCGACAGGCCCAGCCGCTCGAGTGCCGCTTCGAACCAGCGCCGTTCGGCTTCCCCCAGTGCGCAGTCACGCTCCAGTTCGCGCGTGTTGATCTCGGCATTGGCCCTGCCTGCCCTGGCCAGCGCGCGCTCACGAGCCTGGATCACGCGTGCGCGCACGGTGGCCGAATCCTCGTCGTACACGCTGCGCGGGGCGCCCAGCTCCGCGAGCGGCACGCGCGGAACCTCCACGCACAGGTCGATGCGGTCCAGCAGCGGACCGGAGATCCGCGCGCGGTAGCGCCGGATCTGGTCGGGGGTGCAATGGCAGCGCTCGCGGGCGTCGCCGGCATAGCCGCAAGGGCACGGGTTCATCGCCGCGACCAGCTGGAACTGGGCTGGGAAAGTGGATTGCCGCGCCGCACGGGAAACCAGGATATGTCCCGATTCCAGCGGCTCGCGCAGCACCTCGAGCACGTGCCGATTGAACTCGGGCAGTTCGTCGAGGAACAGCACGCCGTTGTGCGCCAGCGAGATCTCACCCGGCCGCGGGCTCGAGCCGCCGCCGATGCCAACCGGCGAAGTGTATGCGACCGTTTAGGCGCCGAATCGGGGCCCTTACAGCATGAACTCACTACACTCGGCGCGACCACTTAGCAAAGTGTATGCGACTGCTTACACTTTTCACCACTCTACTGCGACTGGGTTTCCTCGCGCCTTGCCACCTGCCCGTAAGATCGGCCTAGGCCGACGAGCTCTCGCCGGAATCATGCCCAGCCAGAAGCAGCCTGGGGTAGAACCCGCGCGATTTGAGTCATCACTCGAGCGCGACTTCTACGTGTTGCTTGAATTCGATTTGAAGGTACGTCGATGGGAGCCGCAGCCAGTGCGCATTCCGGTTGGCGACGGGCACCCCTCCTATGTTCCCGACGTGTTGGTGACCTACCTCGATTTCGACGTGTGGCCGCAGACCGAGCGCACGGTGCTCTACGAGGTAAAGCAGCGCAAGGAGTTGCGCGACAACTGGCATCGTTGGAAGCCGCGATTCAGGGCCGCTCGACGATATGCAAAGGAGAGAGGCTGGTCATTCCGGGTCATTACCGACCGCGAAATCCGGACCGGTGGCCTCCTGTGGAACGCCAAGTTCCTTCTTCCGTACACCCACGACGAGGTTACCGACGGCGTGCACACCCTGCTGATCAAGACCCTGCGCCATTTGGGCCCGACAACGCCTGAAAAGCTTGTCGCATATCTGGCGAAAGATCCGTGGGAACGCGCCACTTTGCTCGCGTCGGTCTGGACGATGGTCGCCAGTCGTGCATTCCTGTGTGACCTTTCGCGTCCCATATCCATGCACACCGAACTCAGCGCTTATGACTGAGCAGGCTCCCATCGATATCCTTCGGGTCGGCCGCGATGTCGTAATCGATGGTATCTCGTACACCCTTGTCCGCTACATCGATCTTTATTCCATTCTCGCCGTCCGCATCGACACAGGCGAGAAGGTCCGCCTCGCGATCGCATCGCTGCTTGAGGCGATGACACGCGGCGATGCAGAATTGGTCGACGACGCCCACGAAAGCTCCCGGTTCGAGACACTGACGGCCGAACAGTGGGACATAGCCCAGCGACGCGCGGCCGCCCTGGCGCCATTAATAGCGGCCGATCAGCCTCCGCGTCGTGAGGTGACAGCCGTTGCCAAACATCTCGGTGTCCACGTGGCCACGGCTTACCGTTGGATCAGCAAGCTGAAGAACGGTGGGGAAATTGCCGACCTAGCACCTCATCGCCCATCGGGCGGGCGTGGCGGTTCGCGTATCGATCCTCTGGCGGAAGCGCTAATCCGCGAAGCGGTCGAGGATCGCTACCTTCAACCGCAACGCCCGCTAGTGTCACAGGTCATGCGTGATATCGAACTGGCGTGCCGACGTGCCGGCGTGGTGGCGCCACATGCCAACACGGTCCGCCGGCGCGTGGCGGATATATCCGAGCGGCTGGTGACCGAGAAGCGCATGGGTAGGAAGGCGGCCGACGATAAGTTCGCCGCCCGTCCCGGAAGCTTTCCCGGTGCCGATTATCCGGGCGCATACTGGCAAATCGATCACACTCCGCTGGACGTCGTGATCGTGGATGACGTGCATCGGCGCCATATCGGCCGCCCTTGGCTGACCGTGGCCATCGACGTCTATTCCCGGTGCGTGGCGGGCTTCTACCTGTCGCTGGACGCTCCCAGTGAGGTGACGGTCGGCATGTGCTTGGTCCACGCGATCCTGCCCAAGGAAAGCTGGCTGGGCGTCATCGGTGTTCAGACCCGATGGCCGATGTGGGGCATACCTGCCGCAGTGCACGCCGATAATGCCAAAGAATTCCGCGGCGGGATGATTACCCGTGCCGCCCAGTCGTATCACTTCCGGGTTGAATGGCGGAAGGTGAAGACGCCCAATTGGGGCGGCCACATCGAGCGTCTGATGGGCACTTTCAATCGGGAGGTGCACCTGTTGCCTGGCACGACCTTCTCGAACACACAGGAACGCGGCACATATGCACCCCATACTGAGGCTGTCCTGACGCTTCGCGAGCTAGAGCGCTACCTCACTGAGTACATCTGCAACGTGTACCACCAACGCGTCCACACCAGCATCGACCGGCCACCAATCAAACGTTATGAACTCGGCGTGCTCGGTGACGGCGTGACGCCGGGGGTTGGATTGGCGCCACCCGTGGCGGACGCAAAGCGGCTGCGACTGGATTTCATGCCGATGATCGAACGATCGATCCAGAGCTACGGTCTGCGTATTGACGGCGTGTCCTACTACGACCCAGTGCTTGACCCTTGGATCCGCGCCATGGATCCGACGACTCGTCGCCCTCGACGCTTCATAGTGCGCCGCGATCCTCGCGATATCAGCGTGGTCTACTTCCTCGATCCGACGACCAATCGCTACTACCCAATTCCTTACCGGCATCTGGAATATCCATCGATCAGCCTGTGGGAATTGCGGGAGGTACGGTCGCAGCTTCGCAAGGAAGGCCGGCGCATGGTGGACGAGGATCTCATTTTCGAGACTTACGAACGCCTCAACCAACTGGTGGCCGAGGCGCAGTCACACTCTGTCAAGGCGCGCAAGGCCCTACAGAAGAAACGGGACCGGGTCAGCCGCCGCGAGGCCGAAGATGCCCAAACCGGTGTGTCACGGCCTCTGGCCGATGTCGCTCCGGACGGTGATGATTGGGACGATGACGCCCCGGCGGAACCCTTCGCCATTCGCGTAGTGCACTGACGTGGACCACGTCGACGAAAGCGTACGACCTATCCTTCTCCTGTCGGCGAAGGAACGTCTGGCCTACATGCGCCGGCCGAAGTGGTTTAGTTATGCCGCGGCCGACGCGATGCTGGAACGCCTTGAGGGCTTGCTCGATTACCCTCCATCTCATCGGATGCCGGGCCTGCAGATCTTAGGCGATTCCAATAGTGGCAAGACCGCGGTCGGGTTGGAGTTCCTCGCACGCCACCCGATGGACGCCAACCCCGAGGGCGATGCGGCGATCATCCCTGTGTTGCGGATCGAGGTGCCACCCAATCCGGACGAGAGTCGGCTGTACGACGAAATCTTCCTTGCCCTACGGCAGCCATTTCGAGCACGCGATCCGGTGAGTGAAAAGGCGAGACAGGTGCGTGCGTTGTTGGACGGGGTCGGATGCCGAGTGCTTCTGCTCGATGAATTCCAGCACGTGCTGGGCCCACGCAATGATCGTCGACGAGTCGTCATGGACGTGGTCAAGCATTTGGGCAATATCCTTCGCCTGTCCGTCGTGGTACTGGGTACCACGGAAGCGCAGGTCGCCGTCAGCAAGGATGAGCAGCTTGCGAACCGGTTGACGCCTATCTGGATGCCCACGTGGCGTATGGACAGCGAGTACCGGCGTCTTTTGGCAAGTTTCGAAGCAACGCTACCTTTGAGGGAGCCATCCCGCCTGCAACAGCGAGATACTGCCGCACTCATCTTGGGTCTGAGCGAAGGCCTGCTCGGTGAGATGCGCGACCTGCTCTGCATGGCCGTGGCAGAAGCGCTCCACCGGGGTGAGGAGTCGATCACCCAGGCACTCCTGCGAAGCGTCGGATGGACGCCACCCAGCGACCGCCGTCGCCGAATCGCCACCGCCCGGTCATAGCACCATGGCACCGGTCAGCTTGCAGTGGTGTGCGCACCCGCAACTGGCTCGCGATGAAGCGCTTTCCTGGTGGCTTCACCGCTTCGCCTGGGCCAATGCCATCAGCAATCACACACTCGAAAGACAGCTATTCGGAGGCCGGGCGTTCTGGCCCCGTGACGTCGACCGATTCGCCCCGGTTCTGTTGGTTGATCAATGCGTATCGCTACTCGGACTAAGCAAGGAGCGCATGGAGGCGGCCACGCTCCGCCGTTACGAAGGGGTGCTTTACCCTCGCCTGACCATCGACGGATGGTTGCCGTGGATCATGCCTGTGGGTGTATTTCATCGCACGCAACAGCACCACGGGCACGCGTACTGCCCGCATTGCCTGGGTGAGGGAAGACCCATGCGCGTCGCTGGGCGACTGGCCTTCGAGATTGCCTGTATCCGCCATCAATGCCTTCTCTGGGATGCGTGCCCGCGTTGCGACGCGCCGGTCACTTTTGCCCGCGTGCAGCTGATCATGGCTGGACGATTCCCATGCCCAGCTTGCGGCGCCAACCTTGCAGTCGCGCCGCGTCGTCCGCTGGTCAGGCGCGCGTTTGCGTTCGAGCATCGGTGTCACGCGGCGCTGCGGCAGGGATTCTCACAGGTCGGAACCACGCGTGTCTCTGCAGTCGAATTTTTTGCCGGAACCCGCATCCTGTTGCGCGGACTGTACGGCCGACGCTACCTCAATGGCCTCACGGATACGTCCACCATTCGATGCCTTCGATGGGCCTCCGCCGCGCGACCGACCACGCCATTCGAGCATTGGCGTTTGCAGGCCCGTCTGCACCCTTTGGCGGCACTGGAAGCCTACCTGCGCGATTGGCCTAAACAATTCCTGCGTGATGCCAGACGTAGCGGCGTATACCGTTGCCGCTTCGAGTCTACCGCCGCCAATCCGCCGTGGCTGGCCAATGCCATGGCAGAAATCGAACCGGCCTTATCACATGTGTAGCCTTCACATGTGCTCTCAGGAGCGCACGCTGCTTACCTGATCTGCGTTGGACCAAAGCAGCCCGTTGAAGACTTGCCCCAAACCTATCCCAAAGCGATAGCCAGCACCGCTTTGACCACATTGTCTGCGAACTCCCGAATCCACGTCGCCTCATCGAAGGAGGCATCGTATCTTTTGTGATTGAAGGCTTTCGGGATCAGCCTAAGCCCGTCTGACTCTTTGTTGACCCAGATGGGTCGGCCTGCGTAGGGCACGCCGCTCAGCCATTGAATGAACTGTTGGGTTGTCAGTGGCAGGGATGAGGGCTGTCGGCACGCGAACAGTTGATGTGCCTTTTCCTCATCGACGGGCGTGCCGTGCAGCGCGTAAACATGCCGCCCGGGACTGCGCGCATGTAGGATCAGAAAGCGGTAGTCGGCGCGCTTTTCGTGCACGATGTCCAGCACCCCATTGTCCATGCCTGCGAGCGTGAGATAGGTCACAGTCCAGCTAGGCAATTGCGAGGTCAACAACGCAATCGCGCGATCGAATATCGTGCGCATGCGGATCAGTGCGATCGGTGGACCGCCTCGGCCCTTTTCCTCTTCCGTGGATGTCGGCAACATGTCGCCGCCAACGAGCTCAGCCACGCCAGCCTCGCCGCCGCCGCCAGTATTCGGCGCAGTGTAGGTTACCGGCACCGGATTCGGTCCCCGGCCCCCAGCTTGGTGGGTCGACGGTCGACGCGGCGCACGTTCGGTCGGCACGTCATAGGCATCATCATCAAAGCCCAGTAGGTGCGTGCGCACGCTTTCCACGCTTGGGTCGGCGCCTTCCCCGGCCAGCGTCACGCCCTCGCCGTCGGTAATGATGCCGGGCGCACTGAACGGTGTGATGGTCGGACGTTGTGGGTCCGCGTTGGGGTCCTGTCGATTGTCGTGCTTGGCATCCCAGGTAATGAATCGATACGGTGGCGGGTGGCGGACAGCAAGCACCGAAAGCACCAACCGACGTGGTGGGCGGTGGCCCTCCCATTCTTCGATATCGATGTAGTGAATCTTCAGTAGCGGCTGGTCTTGCAATGGCGGCACTGTGTACGGAAAGGGAAAGACATCCTTTTCGCTGTACTCACGCAAACGCCGCGAGAACGCACCCACTTTCTGCCTGGCGTACCCGTCGAAGAGGAGTCGCGCAAGCCGCTTCATAGGCCCATCGCCAAAGGTCGTGTCGTAAGTTACATGTGCACCATCACCCGTCTCGCGCGTCTCATCCGGATCCCAGGGCAGATCACCACGGGCCATCGACCTAGGCTGGTTGATGCCGTCGCCGAGGATCACCCGCAGCATGGCAGGGTGGAACAGATACCAGGCCCGCACCATCTCCGCGATGGGGAAGACCAGATCCGCTCCGCCGACGACGGGAATAACGCGAACCGAGCCCGGATGCATCATGTCATACAGCGGATAGGTCCAATCTGGCATGGCCTCGTGTGGCCTCAGCGCACGATGCTGTCCTTGGGTGTCCAACGCCGGCAGGTCCAATTGCACCCAGCACGTGCGGCCGAAGCCGTAGCCCGCGAACGTGCCATACCTCCAGCGCGTGCCCACCGCGAGGAGATGGAACGCCTCCATGGGAATGGTCACTTCCAGCGGGGTGGCAACTTCCAACAGACGGCGAAACTGCGCCTGGATGCTATAGCGTTGACCACTGCGGGTGATTCGCTTGCGCAACGACCCCAGCCAGTTCAAAGCCAGCGGACCAGGCTCTTCCTTCAACTGTTGCAGGATCAACGGTACCGAGTCGCGGCGACGTTCGCCCTTCGCACTCACATCACGTCCTTTTTCGGGCCAAGCATCCCTATGGCATATCGGCCGTGACCCTCCTCGCTGAAGAGGCTAATGAAGGATGGTCCGCTGGCAACTCGCCCCATGGACGCGGAGGATCCACTGTCGGCCTTAGCCGATCTCCAGAGGCGCCCGCCTTAGCGCCGAAACCGCCGGCTTCGCTATTGCACTCAAACCTTGGGGAAGCGTCTCGCGCTCCCGTCGCGTCTCATCGAGCATCCGGTGCTACGCCCGCAAGCCCAACCAGAATGCCTACGTCAAGTCCTTCAACGGACGCCTGCGCGACGAGCGGCATGACGCCCGCGGCCTGTGCATAACGCTTGGCAAACACAGATACGATCTGACCTGACCCACCCCCGGATATCTGGACCAATCTAAAGTAGAGACTTCGTGCCGCATGGGCCCCGTATCAAACGAGGAGTCAGGCGATGAAGAAGTCACGTTTCACCGAAGAGCAGATCGCATACGCGCTTAAGCAGGCCGAGCTGGGCACGACCGTCGGCGAGATCTGCCGAAAGGTGGGCGTAGCCGAAGGGGTCGCGTGTGGTCGCCACCGCGTCGCTCGAGTGAGGCGCGAACACGGCTTAAGGTACGGGCCGACGCAAGTGACCAGGGAGGGGCGGTTCAGCTGCCTAGGCAGGGAGACACATGCGCTTAGAGCGTACTTGCGCGGAGGCCGGAAATTGCCCCCGAGGAAGGCCAAGCGGTCGTGACACGAAAATCACCTCCATCGCCGGCGATCGGCTGGAGGAAGCAGAACGACCATGTTGAAACAGCTCACGGCCACGCTTACTGCGTGCACTACGCTCTGCCAGATGCTTGAGCGGTGCCCAACAGGGCGGCGCTACCTGCTCGCCTTAGCCATCATGGGCGCCACCGTCACCGTTTTTACGCTGCTTGCCGAGAGCATCATGATCGGCGCCTGGCGATGGTGATCATCAGCAGCACCCATGTCGCTGCTGCCCGAATACGCCTACATGGTTTGTAGGCAAATACCTACAGTCTAACTCGGCAACATGCCGCAGCATGCAAGCTACACTGGTTAAGACACGATTCTGTTTCATCGGTCTTGCGGTTCTCGCTGCCTGGACTCTATTGCGATGGCTTACTAGTACGGATTGCGGGTGTTTCTACCAGCGATACACATGGACTAATTGCAAATACTACTGTAATCAATGGATGTAGGGTAGGGAAACATGGTTAAACCAAGTAAGTTGCGTTTTGGTTGGATTGCCAGTTCGTTCCAAACAGCGTTGGTGTGTGGAATGGCCAGTAGTTCAATGCTCTGGCCTCCCGAGGCTGCAGCGCTAGAAGATGTTCACTATCAAATATGCTGGGGACAGCAAGACGCCGGGGGCGATTACATGCACCCAAGCGCGACCATATCCTGCGAAACCATATCTTTTCCCGACAGCGATAGTGGCGCCCCCCCGCCCAGAGGCGGTGGCGGTGGCGGTGGACCCGGCCACCATTACGCTTCGGTTAACGTTGCGCCGACCAACGACACGGCCGCTAACAAGAGTGGCTGTCCCGATCCAGTAGGCCGTCCTATCCTCGTAAGTAGCGGCACAAAAGTCGAAACCTATCCCATTTTTGCCCTGCCGGGGGAAATGGGCCTTAGTCTCACCCTGTACTACAATTCTGCACTGAAGATTCCTCAGACCTCGTCCAATCCTTATTGGTCGACAAGTCTGCAGTACACGCTTACTGAGGCGCAATGCTTCATCAACAAGCAAACTGGCGAGACCATCTGCCATAGCCTGATTTATCTCCGTCCTGACGGATCGGAGATCACCTTCAGTGGCATACCCCAAAGTGGTCCTTATACCGAAAATGGTGGCGGTGGTTTGGCGACACTCAGCTATAGCAGTGGATCGGCCACTTATACCTTGCATGATGAAGACGGGACAACCAAGATATTTGACGGCAACGGCTACTTGAAGTCCATTACGGATAGGTCCGGTATTAGTTGGACCATCTCCAACTCGGGTTCGTCGGCGGGCACCACCTACACGGTGACGCACACCAGTGGACAATCCTATTCCATTACCTATGGCGCGCCCGTCAATGGCGTAACGCCTGTCACCGTGAAGGATCCCGCCGGAAATATCTATTCGATGCAAATGACGGGGGCTATTTTCGCGCCGAATTTTCTGTCCATTACGTATCCAGGAGAGCCGACGACGAAGGTGGCGTTTAAATATTCCTCAGTGCTGCCCGGATTTTTGACGGAAGTGGATTACAACGGCACGCCATACGACTACACTGATTACAATACAGATGCCAACAGTAGCTATCTTGGGTGGGCGACGAGAAATTACCTTGCCGACAACACTGGCAGTGTCGCTATCAGTTACGCTCGTGACGGCTCAGGTATCCTGAAAGCCACCATTACCAACGCGCTGGGCCATCAGCGAGTTCAAACTTATGGTGGCACCAATGGCGCAGGTGGTGCGTACAACGGTCAGTTGTCCGAAATCAGTGACGATGCCGTATCCAGTTGCGGCGCGACCATGCACAGCCGCACCTACGACGCGAACGGCAATCTGTCGCGAACCGTCGACAACAACAACAACGTGCATACCTACGCGTACGCGGCGACCGGTCAGCTGCAGACTGAAACTGAAGCCGCGGGCACATCGCTGGCGCGAACCACGGATTACATCTGGGATCCTACTCTTCAGCTCAATCGCCTATTGAGCGTCACGGTCGAGGGTTGGTCCAAAACTGCCTTTAGCTACACGCCAGAAAATCGGTTGGCCTCAGTCAAGGTCACCAATCTTTCCGGTAACGGAAGCGCCAATCAAACACTCACCACTACCTACCGCTATACGCTTTGGCCCAATGGCATGGTGCATACCCTCACTGTGACCCATCCTTCGCCTGGCAACAGCAATACTGACACCTATACCTACGACGCCCTGGGCAACCTGATCTCGTTCGTCGATGGCTTGGGGCACACCACCACTTACAGCAACTACAACGGGTTGGGCGAAGTTGGACGAGTGGGCGGCCCCAATGGTGATATCACCGACTACACCTATGATGCGCGAGGTCGACTGCAAACCAAGATCTCCGACCCGAATGGCGCGGCGGCTACTTGGACCTATGGCTACGACGGGTTCGGCTTGCTCGCCAGCGAAACCACTCCTGCGGGCGAGATAACCACCTGGAATCGCAACAACGTCATGCGCGTGACCAGTGTCGTTCGCAATGACAAAGATGGTACCTCCACCGAAGGTTTCGGCCACGACGACAATGGTGACATCACCAGCCATACCGTCTCGCGCAATGGCACGACCAGCTTCTCCGAGATCTTGCGCTATGACGGCTTGGGACGCCTCTATCAGCGCCAAGGTATGCATGGTCAGTTGCTGACCTATGGCTACGACGGCAACGGCAACCTGCTCTCTGTGGCCGACGCGGTCGGCCGTATCGTTACCAACCAGTACGACGCACTCGACCGCCTAACTCGCACCACTTCGAGCTCTGGTGTGGCTAACGCGCCGACACTGAGCGTGCCCACTAGCAGCACTACTGGAAGCTATTCGGTGACATGGACAGCGGTAAGCACAGCGACCAGCTACACTCTGGAAGAGAAGGTTGACGGCGTCTGGAAAGCCATCCAGACCAGTGGTGCGACCAGCCGGCTGGTCACCGGTAAAGCCGATGGTACCTACAGTTATCACGTAAAAGCCTGCAATGTAGGCGGCTGCAGCGGCTGGAGCGCCACCGACAGCGTCAGCGTGCTACATATCCCGGCTACACCGACCGGCCTCTCCGCCGTCCTTCATGCATCGTATGACTACGATACGCGCCCACCAAAGACGACCTATCAACTGACTGCATCGTGGTCGGGAGTGGCGAAGGCATCTAGCTATGGGCTGGAATACTGTCAGCAAGGAGGCGCCTGCTACACGAAAACGACAACAACACCGTCGATTTCGTATACCCAAGTACCTAATGCCACAGTGTCGGCAACTGTTCGCGCGTGCAATGCTTCCGGTTGTTCGGCCTGGAGTCCGGCGGTCACTCCATCCGTGGTGTATGAATGAGGAGCAGATCGATGCAAGGACGAATGGACGAGTTTGTTTCTATCCCACGATTTAATGCTTTCGCATACAACGGCACGATCTCTCGACTCGGCGTGCACCTCTGCAAGGTCTGGTCCGCGCCGCGTCGGGTTGTCGTTACGAAGAGAAATCCCTTGAAGGTTCGCGACGCATCGACAGATTCGCGTGCGCCGACAATCTCGTTACTAAAATCGTTGAATCGGGTGCCGCAGAAGGCAAACGTTTCGTCTTCAGAATGCATGTCGACCGCGGAAGTGGCCATAAGCGTCCGCGTCCTCAATGCCCATGTATCGGATCAGCATGCGAGCGATTCCCTGCGCCTGATTCGTGGTGCAGCGACACACTGTCTGTCGTATGCAATCGGCATGGCGTCGTTTGGGCTCCTACTTGTCGTTAGCACCGCTGCTCGTGCTGCCGGGTCGACAATCACCCAATACACCTATGATGCCGGTGATCACATCACCGCGGTGACCGATCCGCGTGGCTTGGTTACCGCCTACAATTACGACGGGCTGGGCCAGCTGTGGGGTGTATCCAGTCCGGATACAGGCATCACTACCGCTAGCTACGATGCCTATGGACGGCGTAGCAGCATGACCCGCGCCAATAATGTAACGACCACCTACAGTTACGACGCCATCAATCGGCTAGCCAGTGTCGCTGCCGACGGGCATGTTCAAACCTTCACCTACGACAGCTGTACGAATGGTCTTGGCCGTCTGTGTTCCGCCAGCGATGCCACTGGCTCTACGGCCTACACCTACACTCCCGAGGGCTGGGTCAGCGGGCGTGGCTTTTCGATCAGCGGTACCACCTACTCGCTAGGCTACGGCTACGACGCCCTGGGGCAACTCAATACGATAACCTACCCGGACGGCTATCAAGCCAACTACAGCTATGGTCAAGGTGCTGTTTCCGTCATCACGTTCACCATGGGCAGTACCCAGCTGACCGCGGCCAGCAACGTCACGTGGCGACCGATGGATACGGCGCTGGCGGGCTGGACATCAAGCAACGGGTTAACCAACTCGCTGAGCTACGACACCGATGGCCGCCTCACGGGAATCACAGTGCCGGGCGTAGAAAGCCTGGGTTACAGCTACGACGCGGCTAACCGCCTCACCGGCATCGACAACGTGCTCGACGGCACCATGAGTCAGGACT
The DNA here is from genome assembly GCF_049727805.1 of Frateuria sp. YIM B11624. Classification (NCBI taxonomy): domain Bacteria; kingdom Pseudomonadati; phylum Pseudomonadota; class Gammaproteobacteria; order Lysobacterales; family Rhodanobacteraceae; genus Frateuria; species Frateuria sp. YIM B11624. Next base: position 104,858 of record NZ_JBCNYA010000002.1, on the reverse strand, counting down.
TCGGGTACGACGACCAGTCGCGGCTGGTGTCGGTGAACTCGGCCAATCAAGTGGCAAGCTATGGGTATGACGCAAACGGCAATCGAGTTACAACTGTGACCGGTGCAGGCACCAGCAATACCGGGTACAGCGCCAGCAGCAACCGCCTAGTGAGTACGACAGGAGTCAACCCGCAGAGCTACGGTTATGACGACCTAGGCAATCTGACCACGCTGAATGGCGCGACGGCCTACCAGTACGATGCGTTCAACCGGATGAGCGCGGCCGGTGGCTCGACGTACTACGTCAATCCGGAAGGACAACGGCTGGCCAAGGCAGGGGGAGCGGGTACTACCTACTTCGCACCAGACGTCAGCGGCCCGCTGCTTGCGGAGTATGCCAACGGCGCCTGGATCGACTACGTGTGGATGGGCGGGCGACTGATCGGGCGACAGGTGAACGGACAACTGGAGGCAATCCATGACGACCAGCTCGGTCGGCCTCAGGTGGTCACAAATGCCTCGCAAGAGGTGGTGTGGAGTGCGCAGAACTGGCCTTTCACGCGAAACGTCACAGTGTCTAACTCGGTCCCTCTGAACCTTGGCTTCCCGGGACAGTACTACGACGCGGAGACCGGACTGTGGAACAATGGATTCCGGGACTACGATCCAACGTTGGGGCGATATGTTGAGAGTGATCCGCTTGGACTCAGTGGCGGTATCAATACGTACGCCTATGCCGGCAATAATCCTCTTGGCGCCACAGACCCGCTGGGACTGATCTGCATCAGCGATAATACGGCGAGTGTACTGGGAGCTGGTGCGGGTGGATTTATTACGGGCTCGCTAACTGGTGCGGCAAATCTTAAGGGCAGTCCTTGGGGAATTCTGGGTGGCGGTATTGCAGGAGCCTTATTTGGATCGGCCACGCAGGCCCTGTCTAACTATTTATCGCGGAACGATCCAGGCCGTGATTCAGCTGCCTCTGGCTTCGCATCTATGGTTGGATCTGCCATTCAAGACGAGGGCAACCCCGGCGTAGTTCTTGCGAATGGTGCGCTTTCTTACGTAGGAACAAGGATGGGTTATGGGAGTATCGGAGTAAAAATGAGTGGTCGCGTTATCACTTATGTTGGAGCAGCTACGTTGGCTAACCGAGGTTTAGGCGCAGGAGCGTTTGTGGCTGGTCCGATGTTCGGAATTGCTGGGGCATATATAGACCTAGCAGTGGAGGCGCAGGCTAAGTCCCTCAGCGATTGCGGGTGTGGTAGATAATGAAAGCGATCATTCACCTTTTTCTATCGTTAGGCACGGGTTTGGCGGCAATGCTTGTTCTTTATGGAGGTTATTGCATAATTGCGGGATCGCGCCCAAATGGGGCATTCATTGGAGTGACCCAGGCAATAGGATTTGCCTTGGCTTTGGGCTACTATTTTGCCCCTCCCAAATTTAAAGGAAAGAACAACAGATGAGGTCTGCGAGTGCCGACTGTGGGCGCTCACTTATTTCCTTATACAAAGGTAGGCCCTTAAACCGTGGATTGGCCTCGAACCATTCTTGATCATCGCCAGGCGTTTCCGTAGTCAGCTTGGCCCGCGTAGCTGACGTCCGGCACGCGATGAGGAGAAGTTCCTCCTCGACATCGATGGGATGGGCGAAGCCCACCGGTCGCATCCGTTCACCCTTGAACTCGAAGCTGTCCCGGGTGCCGCACGCCGTGCATAGGCTAGACGAGTCCGACGCATCGCTATTGGCCTCAGTCCGGGCGACGGTAGTGCCCATGATGGCTAAGGAGAGCAGGTAGCGCCGCCCTGTTGGGCACTGCTCAAGCATCTGATAGAGGGTAGTGCACGCGGTAAGCGTTGCCGTGAGCTGTTTCAACATCAAGCCGAGGGCGAAGCGAACTAACTCTGATCCCACACCTCAAGGAATAGAGTGTCGTTAGCGCCACAGGTCGCTGGGTCTTGTCGCCAAGTAACGCTACCACTCCAACCTTCAGGCAGAACATAGTCATCCCCGATCACCAGCGGACTGTTATTGGCAGGCAGACCTTCAGAAAGAATGGGGATTAGGACGCCAGCTGAGATTTCATACCGATTAGGATAACCATCGCCTCCGAGATCAATTGCCCTTCCGTCTTTCACGAGTTGGTCAAGCCAATCTAGGCCAAAGACGCTGGTCATCCAATGCACAACCAGGTCTTCCCGCTTTGCGCTGGAGTTGCGAAATGCAAAGACCTGCCAACCCAGCATGCCCTTTCTCCTACAGGTCTAACACTTGAGCTAAGCCCGCGCCGTGGAGCTACCCCTGCTCGGACGAATTGCTAGGCCGTAGCCCAGTGCCTGCCGAACCATTCCAGCGACTTCTTATACGGCTGGAAGCCGGACTCATACACGTCACTGTAATCCACTGACACGACCGCGAGGGCTAGCGCCTTTCGAGCGAGGTCGCGGCTCCCCTTGAATCCGAGCTCACCTTTCTCTTCGACCAGTTCCAACAGGACGATTTCGCTACCGGGTAGCAGCGAGCGGCCATCGACATTTCCGCAGAAGTTGGTCCAAAGACGTTGCGGAAGTGCGGGGACCGCATCTACGAGAGTTTCGTGTGATCCATCGTAGCCGTGGACGCGCAGCGACTTGATGAGGAGTGGGCCCGAGCCGTGATTTCGAAGCTTGACTCTCAGGATATTCTCGAAATCAGCCACGGTGACTTCCGGCAATGGGCGAACCGATAGCTTGTTGTGCTTGTGTTGCACTCGCACTGACCTTCCGGCCACGACTAGCGAGACGAATGAAACGAATAGCGCCAGCAAAGCTGCAACCGCGCTCGCGATTGTCGCCAGCGCATTCGTAATGCCCTGGTTTGCCGTTAGCCATTCCAGCAATTGGTTGAAATGTATTTCCACGGGCTACCGACCAAATTGTACGGATACACAGGGCCAGTTATACATGCGCGTACCCCTGACGCCAAGGGCGCCGCAACCCGTTGATGTCAGATAAACCTGCGCTCGGTGCATCCGGTCAATCCACGTTGCCAAAGCTGAATCTACTCGCGATCACGCGAACGAACGAGCTTCACTGGGGTAGCGGGTCAGATGCAAGCCATGCGATTCGCCCGGGACAGGGTGCGCAGCAGGAAGCAATGGCCTGGTCGACTGCCGGTCCCTCAGCTCCCCGTAGAGCATGCTGGTTTGGTGCCCCGGGGATTCGTACTCCCACATCAGGCGTCCAGTTTTGTCCACAATACCCAAGTGGGATCGCCGACGGAGACCGTACGGGCGATTGCCCTATGGCTCGCAACGCTTCCAGACCAATCGCACTTAGGTGCCGCTACGCTGCCAACAGCCTCCGCCGCCTCGCACGGGTACTGACCCAGGAGTTGGTGTGAGTCGAAACGGAATTCGCTATGCGCATGAGAGCGACCGGTCGCTTAGAATGGTCCGTCACGATCTTAGGGACAGACATGGAATTCAAGGACAAGATTGCTATCGCGGGCGCGCTTGCGGCTGCGGCACTGGCAACCGCCAAGCTGATAGCTGACAAGGAGTCAAAGATCTCAGATGTTCGGCGCGATTGGATCAATGGGCTGCGCAACGCGCTTTGTGATTGCTTGGCGTCGGCGCATGTGATCGCTGGGCGCATCCAGATTCGTCGAAAGCACAAAAGTGGCAGCTTGAGCGAAGCAGACATTACCGAGCTCGAAAGCGAACTGACGGAACATTGGGCTACCTTTCGCCACGCCTTTCAAATGGCGCTTCTTCATTTGAATTTTTCCGAAAGCGCGCTAGCTCTCTTGCCCGGTTATCAGCGTTCGAACTCACCGCCAAAATCGGATACGGAAGTGTGGGAAATGCTGACCAAGTCGCGAACGGCGTCCCCTTACTACAACCATCTCCACTCTCTGACCTCGCCTGTTGGATTTCCCAGGGTCGATCCTCCCGCAAGTGCCGCTGCAGCCGAGCTCGGCAAAACGCTCGTCGACCTTCGAGCAACCTTGCTCGGAGAGTACGATGGAGTTGGTTCAGGGCACGCTTATCAGCAGATCGAGGACAACATCCACAAGGCTACGATGCTCGCCAACTTGGTTATCGAACCTGAATGGGCCCTCATCAAGCGTGGCGAAATGGCACACCGCAGTGCCATTCTAGTTTCGGTGTGCCTCGTGCTTTATGGCGCCATCCGATTGTTCGGCGTCTAGACCGGCAGTTCAGGCTTGATGTTGTCCAGGAGGGCGCGCAGGTCCATAAGCGACCGCTTGCCGGTGGCAGGCTCCGCGCTCTCATTCGTCTGTTCGGACTTGAGCTCTTTATCCTCTACAGCCAGCGCTTCCTGTTCCACGTCCAACTTGGCATGCAGGCTCTTCAACTCGCGTTCCTTTTCAGCGAGTCGGTGATTCTTGGTAACCGGAAATTTTCCGTATTCCTCTGGCAACTCTGGATCGTGCTGCATAAACAACGTACAAAGCTTGTCAGCGTGCGCCTTCATATAAGCTCCAGCGAAGCCTCGTATTTTATCTGCTGGCGCTGCAGCCACACCGCGGAGCTCGTCTTCGAACTGGTGCAATTCCTCTCGCGGTAACACATCGATCCAGATCATGGGATAGGGCGCACCGCCAAGCACTCCTTTGAGCGGTAGCATCTGGTCATACTTCAAGGTCAAGGGGCGAATCTGAAACGAGGCGATCTTGTAAATCGGGTCTTCGTTCTCAAGATTTATGATCTCGCCAGCGACCACATAGGCAAGTTCGACTGAAATGGCCAATCGCCGGGGCGACGCACTAGCCCCTAGGCGGAAGCCTGTATCAATCGACGGGCCAACGTAGTCCTTGATGAGGTGGACCCCCTCCTTACCCGGGTACTGGCCCAAGAGCGAGTCGTTGCGCCAGGTCAACCAACCATCTTCGCGCTCGGTATCGTCCGGCTGATCCGTTACGCCCACGCGCAACGCCACCTCGCGGTTACGCAGAGGGAAATCTGCGAGCCAAGCTGATGCCTTGACGTCCAGCTGATCCTGCTTGTTCTTCATCAGCAACGCACGGAGATCGTCCAATGCAGCGATCCAAGCGTGCAGCGTGGTCATCACTTGCGCAGGATGAGTGATCTGTTTCGAGAAGGTAACCTCGTCACCGATCGTCTTCCACAGCGTGGGTGACTCACCAAAAAGGGCAGCGTGCTGTTGTTGTTTTGTCTTGACTGGGCCCCGCCCCAGATTCCAGTGACGCATGAAGGAGGTTTCTGCGTACTGATAAAAGCGCAGAACGATGTCGAACCAACCGTCCTCATCGCGGCGCTGTTTGAAAGCGGTCGAGCCTACGATATCGGCGCTCAAGAACAGGCGCAGCTGAGGCTTGAGGGTGCCCCTCAGCCCGTCGAAAGGGTCATCAGCAGAAGGCTGCGAGGGCTCGTCGGTCACACTGGGAGCTTAAGCGACTTCGCACGCACGCTGGCAGCCGAGTGCGACACCTTAAACTTGTTAGCGATAGCGGGGATATCGCCATCGAGCTCCTCGTAGGTGCTCCGAAAAGCTTCACCCGGCATAAGGAATGCGGCCGCGAACCAATTGGCCTCCCACTCAGCCTGATCGGAGCCAAAGCGGTTGGCACGCATGCGCGGCACTTCCCTGCGCAACGTGTTGCGTGGGTACAAGTAATGCAGCACTAAATGCCCCAGCTCGTGCGCCAGAGTGAAACGATCCCGCATAGGACTGCTGTCCAGCGGTAGGGAGATCGTAAAGCTGCTGCCCTCGGCGACGATGGAGCCGTAATTCATCTCATTCGCGTCAGACTCCGCGAACTCAATGGTCCCGCCAAGTTTGCCCACGATGGGCTCAAGCGCATCTCCAGGCTTGTAATCGAGGAAGCGAGCGACGTCCTCTGCCAAGCTGGAAACTTGTGCACGCGACCAGTCAAGCGCCTGTGGCGCGTCTTGCGCTCTAACGTCTTCGCGCTCTTGGAGCAAATTTGCAGTCATTGCAAGCCCCTTTCAGATGCCGACGATGGGCATAGCCGCCGATCATATCATGGCCGACGACCTTGGATAGCAGTTGTGCAGAAGAAATTCAAGGAGTCCCAAAGAACTTTTCGGCACACCTCTTAAGAAATGTAACCCGCAGCGGCCACCTCAAGCCCCCTTACGTACGCGGCAGATGAGCCGGCGCACAGACGCTCTCCTTGTCAGTCGAGGCCGTTTGGCTTCGCCCGGGCATGTCGCAAGAACCGAGACCGGGACCAACTCAGGCGTGTTTGGCCCCTCGCTACGGCTGGCTAGCCGCGCTCGGTTGACGGCATCGTCACTTTTGACGATGCTTGCCCCATGAGATACCCAGGCGGCAAAGGCGTTTGCTACCAGCATCTGATCAACTTGATGCCGGAGCACCATACCTACATCGAGTCGCACTTGGGCGGCGGCGCGGTCATGCGCCACAAGCGCCCAGCGGCACGAAATATCGGTATTGAAATCGATCGGCGCGTTGTCGAGCGGTGGCGGGAAAAGGGCGGTGTGCACTTTGAGCTCGTTCACGAGGATGCGCTGAACTACCTGGCCAAATTTCCCTTCACAGGGCAGGAGCTCGTTTATTGCGATCCTCCTTATATGCCATCTACGCGACGCGGCGGACCCATCTATCGCCACGAATACAACCAGGAAGGCCATGAGCGGCTTCTTGATGCGCTTCAGTCGCTTCCCTGCATGGTGATGCTTTCTGGCTATTCGAGCGAGCTCTACGACACGCGGCTAGCCGGGTGGCGCAAGCATAGCTTTATGGCCAAAACACACACGGGTCTCCGCGAAGAAACTGTATGGATGAACTTTCCGGCGCCTTTGGTGCTCCACGATCCGCGCTACCTCGGACGGACCTTCCGGGAGCGACAGACCATCCAACGGCGCACCCAAACTCTCCACCGACGTGTGACGCGCATGGCCACCACTGAGCGAGCGGCTTTCATCCGTTGGATGTCCGAGGCATTCGGTGAAGAATTTCAGGAGGTGCTATGCAAATAGCATCCGTCGACCTCGGCTCGATGGCGATCAACGTCGAGCTCCCTGATCCAGACACCACGGTTATGGATAACGTGCGTTGGGGTGAGGTTTATGCCTTCCCTACGCCAGCCTACTGGGCCTACCAGGTGATCGCTCGGCGCTTGGTATCGTCCCCCGTACGCTACAGGCTGGGCGCATCGTTGCGCGAAGAGTTCGGCGCGTGCGTGCTGGGTGGCCATGGCATCCCAGCGAGCGTTGGACTAGCCGCCTTTGAGCATTTGCGCTCCAGCGGCGCATTCGCGACCACTAGCCCGAGCGAAGAGACGCTGCTGCGCCTACTTTCCGAGCCCTTGAAGGTAGGAGAGCGCTATGTGCGGTATCGCTTTGCGAGGCAGAAGGCCAGCTATCTTGCAAAGGGGCTAGCCCGCCTGGAGGGCGAGGATGCGCCTCTAAGCAGCGGCCGCGTGCTACGTGACTGGCTCTTGGAGAGCCCTGGCGTGGGTTACAAGACGGCATCTTGGATCGCGCGCAACTGGCTGGATGCAGATGATGTGGCCATCCTCGACATCCACATTCTTCGGGCTGGCGTGCTTGCCGGGTTCTTCGGCTCGAAGATGACCGTTGAGCGTGACTATATCGCCATGGAACAGCTCTTCCTTATGTTCAGCCGTGGCCTTGGCGTACGCCCATCGGAACTGGACGCGGTGATGTGGTACGACATGATGTCGGCACCTCGTGCCGTCCAAGATATCGTTGATCGGCTCCCTGCGGAGTTTCGCAGCGCTAAGTTCATGCCATCACGTACGCGAGCCAACAAGCGCCGCGCCGACACCGCGCAACTTTCCCTCATCGGATAGTGCAGCAATCCATGGGTCGCCCGTTGCCCCAAGTAAACAGAAGTTCAAGCCCAAGGCTTCTGCCGCGATTGCCATAGCACCTTGCAACACGCCGGCATCTCTGAGCACCAAGCTCACCGGATCGGCGTATTTCGCGTCGGTCTTACCGGGTTCGGCCACGAACAGCAGCAACGTACCGTCCTGCATCGGAAGAATTTCCCCAAGCATCGCCAATAGATCGACGGGGGCAAGAACATCGAGTCGCTGCAGGGTGTGGCTCAAGCCGTCGTAGCGGCTCAAAGTGCGGCTATAAGAGTCGCATACCAGGATGTGAATGGGATGGATCGCACCGGCGGAGGGAACGCCGCGGCGCTCCAAAGGAAAGCCCATCGGGGAATCAACGCTCTCCTTGCAAGCTGCGACTGACCAAAGCAGCGCCGCTAGATCCTCCTCGCTTAGCCGCCCGAACTGCCTCGCAGATCTCCGGCCACGCAATGTGTTGAGCAAGGCAGAGTCCACGACCGGCAGAGGTAGCGGTCTGGCGGTCTGCAATGACCAGACGTGCTCATCATAGATCGAGGGCTCAAGCAGTGGCCGGGGCTGGCCCAGCCCTCTCCAAGTCGAATCCCAGCTCATGGAAGACCTCGAAGTATTTGTTGCACCCCCGACATTGGCCGCAGGGCACGTTGGCCTTATGGCAGCTATGCGCCCACGCCAAGCTGGAAGCTGGAATGCCGCTAACGCGAATGAGCTCCGAGGTCGACATTGCGATCGCAGGTGCGAGGACCCGTAGACCACCTTCTTGAAATGCCATCAAGGAATCGATGCGGTCAAAGAATCCCGGCCGTCCATCCGCGTGAGAGCCGTCGCTGGCCACAGTGCCAACTAGAAGGCGATCTACGCCGAGCGCGATTGCTCGCATGCCAGCGATGGTTGCTAAGAGCTGGTTGCGGTAGGGCCACCAATCGGAACATGGGGCGTGAACATCAGGCTCTCCTCCGGCCATATCTCCGGACCCCAGCGATCTGCAGTCGATGCTAACGACGGTGTGCGAAAGCCCCAGCTCCCGGCAGACGGCAGCGGATGCGCGGATCTCAGCCTCTGCCGCAAGCTGCCCATAGTCGATCGTGATAGCGACTTCCGGGCGGATCCACCAAGCTAATGCTGACGAGTCCATACCACCAGACAGAAGAACTGCGGTCCTCACAGGGCCATGGCCTCCCAGACGGTCCGGTAGATGGCAGTGGCGAAGTGCCGAACCATGTGACAGCCGCTGCCTTGAAACATCTTCAAGTCCTCACCCACCTCGTTCTCGGCATAGAAGACCACTGGCTTGCCTTGAGCCTTGGCATAGCCAACCTCGAAGACGGTTCCGGCGTCCATCCCATCACCGATGGCGAGGACAAGGTCGCTCTCGTCCAATAGATCAAGGTCGGCCTTGACTACTACACCTGCCTCGCCTGGCCCGACACGGTGATAGGGAGAAAGCACTTCAAGGTCTAAGGCGCTTAGCGCACGCAAAGCCTCTTCGACCACCCAGAGCTGCCCCATCGTGAAGAAAGGGCCGGCAAGATAGACCTTTGCTCGATCGCCACCATCCCTCACGTGCCGCTTATTTTTCTCGCCCACTGGAACCGGGCTGGGACGAAACTCTCGCAGTTCCTGGGCCGTTGCGGGCCTGCGCTCCTGTACGTAAAAAGCAGTGGCGCGCGACGCACGCTCTGCGGCGTCATGGGGTGAAAGGCCTTCTTCAAGCCACCCTTGCGCGAACGCTGCGACAAAAATGTCGCCTGAGCCGATTTTGAATACGTAAGAAGTTTGGTACGAGGGCACAAAAGTCATGTGGCCTTGGTAAAGAACCAGTGCGCCAATAGGCCCAGCCTTCATAACAACAACTTCGGCACCTTCACGCTCCGCAATTTTCCTCGCGAGCTCGTCTGCTGACGTAGAAAACGGCTCACCTAAGATTTTTGCGGCCTCGTACTGGTTCAGTACTACGGCGAGGTGTCTGGCTTTCGATCCTTGATCTGAAAACAGGTGCGGGTTGGCTGCGTTCTGGGGATCGTACACCGCGTAGTCGGCTGTTACCGCCGCCTCACCGGCGTACAAACCGTAGACGACGGCTTTTTCCGTTTTGATTTCAAACTTTGGGTGGTCGGCGGACGGGGCGTAAATAACAGGGCTAGCGAGCTCATGAATGTAAGCAAAGGTCGCTACCCGATCCACCTGATGCGCGTGGACTACGTATCGTTGCCCCCTATTCCGGTTAGCTAGCGAAACAGTCGCAGGCCTGTCCAGATAGGTGTACAACTCGACGTCGCTCCCTAACTCCACTATAGCTTCGGCCGCGCGTCCCGCTGACCCGTAGTACTCGTCCCACCCTTCGCGGTGAACAAGCTCCCGATAGACCCCGCCAACGATCGTTAGCATCTCAGCGAGTCTCTAACTTAACTTTTACTTGCCCGCCGTTGATCGCGGTAACCTTCGCCTTATAAATCGTGCCCGATTTGATGCACTCAATCAGACGCATGATTTGCGCCGAAGCTAGACCACCCGCGACCATCCCGTGATGTTTGGCCACAACTAGTTCGGTAACTGGACCTTGTTCGAGCTCAACAGTGAGGACATCGCCGACAGACAGTGATTGAACTACATTCGGTACGGGTGAACTCAGCTGTGTGTGGATGACTAAGTCCTCACACGTTACGTTGTTCCCCGAAAAACCGATCCCGCTGCCGCTACTTGAACCTGACATTCGTCTTCCCCCTGTTTCAGATAGGCGGGATGGACTTCACTTCACCCACCAAATCCGTATCCACACTAGTATCGTTCAACCTTCAGCTTGCCATCGTGCGCTCGAGGAAGCCACTCAAGATCAAGAGTAAGGTGTTCGAACTTGTGGGGCCGCCGAACTCTTTCCCGCATGCCTACCCATCGAGGCGCCCACCTGCGACTACGCTCAACGCTATCCCGAGCGTCCGGCTGGGCACTTCATCGTCTGATTGCCTTGACCAGTGCCGCTGTTGCCCCGGCATTGACCAGGTCGTCAGGCGTGGCCATTTGAAACTCGGCCAACGGCGTTGCTCGGTACCAAGCGATGGCTACCTTGAGATCGCCCGTCTCTTCTTGCTTCGCGTCCAACACAGACAGCAGCTCATCTGTGAACTGGCGCCAGCAAATGGCAGCGCCGCGCTTACACCAGCGAGCCAATAGTTCCGGTTCGCGCATTCCTAGGCGCTTCGCGAGCTCGGCTGGCAACACCTCGCCTGTACCCGGATCCCTTATGTCCGCCAAGAATTGGAGGAACTCAACGGCGGCCTCGCGCTTAGTCCTCATCCGCGGTCGCATCCACTATTGTTGAGTCGCGCGCACTTTGGGAATTCACAGCCGACCAGCGCCACGGCCGACGCCGTGTGGTGCGGCGCGCGGAACGGCCGCTGGCGCCAGCGCGAAGGCTCGACGCTTTGCCCGGCAACCGACAGCACGGCGCAGGTTTCCAGCGCCTCGGTCTCGCCCAGCGGCGGCAGGATGCCGGGCAGGCGCTCGGCCAGCATGGTCTTGCCGGTGCCGGGCGGACCGATCAACAACAGGTGATGGCCGCCCGCGGCCGCGATCTCCAGCGCGCGGCGTGCCTGCAGCTGGCCACGCACGTCACCCAGGTCGGGCATGCCGGAAATGGGCGTCTGCCCATCGTCGGCCTGGCCCGGCAACCCGAGTTCCTGCGCGTCGCGCAGCCAGCCGCAAACCTCGGCGAGCGAGTCGGCCACCAGCACGTCGGCCTCGGGTACCAGCGCAGCTTCGGCGGCGTTGGCGCGCGGCACCACCACGCGCCGGCCACGGGCGCGGGCGCGCAGCAGCGCCGGCAGCACGCCGGAAACGCCACGCAGATCGCCCGACAGCGCCAGCTCGCCGAGGAATTCGCATTCGTCCAGTTTTTCGCGCGGCACCTGCCCGCCGGCGGCCAGGATGCCCAGCGCAATGGCGAGATCGAAGCGGCCGCCATCCTTGGGCAGCTCGGCCGGCGCCAGGTTCACGGTGACCTTGCGGTTGGGATACTCGAACGCGGCGTTCTGGATCGCCACGCGCACGCGGTCACGCGCCTCGCGCACCGCCGCCTCGGGCAGGCCGACGATGTGCGTGCCGGGCAATCCGCCGGAGAGATGGACCTCGACCATCACCTGTGGCGCGGACACGCCTTCCTGCGCCCGGCTCAGCGTGACCGCCAGGCTCACGGCGCCCACCGCGCAGGCCAGGGTGCGGTCGTCCCTGACCGCCACGGCTGGAGAAACGAAAGGATGGTGGCCATCCGGCGGCCGGCGCGGCCAGCCGCCGCCGCACGCGACGCAGCGGCTGCACGATGTGCGTGGCCGTGCTGGCCATGTGCGATGGGGTCGCCGGAATGCATGGTGGAACGCGACTCCATCGACGTCAGGCAAAAATAACCGCCCCCGATCGCTTCTCGGGGTGAGGGTGACGGATCGGGGGCGGCTCCCGGGAGCTGGAAGCTAGGGTTCGCCGGCCGCGTCGGCCTCCAGTTCGGCGACGCGCCTTTCCAGTTCGTCGACCTTGGCGCGGGTGCGCGCCAACAGTTGGCTCTGGACTTCGAACTCCTCGCGGGTGACCAGTTCGAGACGACGCAATCCTTGCGTCAGGACATCGTGGAAGTTGGTTCGCAAGTCCTGCTGCGCCTGTGCCAACCCTGGCGGTACCAGCGACACGAGTCGCAGGGCAATTCGGTCGATTTCCTGCCGATCCATCATGGACGGCGCCTCGATCGGGTCGGTAGGAAGTCTAGGCAACGTGAACGTAGGTACACCATCGGCCGGCTCCGCCAGAGAATGTAGGGATTGTCCTACACGCCCCGCCGGGGCGACAGGCCGGGGGCCGGCAGGCACAATGGCGGCTGGCCCGGGGAAAGCGAGCGAGGAACATCCATGAAGCTGGTCGTGGCGGTCATCAAGCCGTTCAAACTGGACGACGTGCGCGAGGCATTGGCCGAAGTGGGCGTCCAGGGCATCACGGTGACCGAGGTGAAGGGCTTCGGCCGGCAGAAGGGGCACACCGAACTCTATCGGGGCGCCGAATACGTGGTCGACTTCCTGCCCAAGATCAAGCTGGAGGTAGCCGTCGCCGACGACCAGCTCGAGCGCGTGATCGAGGCGATCCAGCAATCGGCGCGCACCGGCAAGATCGGCGACGGCAAGATCTTCGTCAGCCCGCTGGAGCAGGTGATCCGCATCCGTACGGGCGAGCTGGACAATGACGCCCTGTAAGGCGCGCGTAGGGCTCCAGCCCGCCACGCGGGTGCGCAAGCGATGGAACCCGACCTACGGTTGCGCGATCTTGTCCTGCGACCGCTCGAAACGCCGGTGGTGCACCAGCAGGCCGGCGTAATAGCTGACGTAATAGCCGATCATCAGGCCCACCACCAGCAAGGTCAGCGGGCTGTTGCCCAGCTGCGGCGTGGTCGGCGCCAGCATGGGGGCGGCCGCGCCGGCGTGCGGCATCAACACCAGGAAGCGCCAGGCCAGCCGCCCGACCAGCACCGCGGTCACGGTGGCGCCGATCCACGGGTTGGGCAGGTACAGGTCGCGGCCATCGGCGCTCCGCTCGAAGCGGGTCAGGTGCAGGCCCAGCAGACCCAGCGCAACACCACCGAGAAGACCGCCGGCCAGGCCCCCGAGCAAGCGCGGGTCGTGCAGGCCGGCAAGCGAGACCAGGCCGGCCACCACGGTGAGGATCGCCACGCGGGTGATCATCGCGCCGCGGCGCACGGGTTGGCGGCCGAACTGGCGGCGCACGCGGCGCCAGACCATGAAGGCGACCAGCGGCGATACCAGGGTGGGCATGAGAAGGTTCGGCGCCACGGCTTGTCCCTCGAATGAAGTGGGGCAAGCCTACCCGGGTGCGCAGCCTGCCGCGATGGATGGGTGGCAGGCGACTCGGGTGACAGGTGTCAGCGACGGCGCCGAGCATCCCGGAGATGACGCTTCTCGCCGGCACGCGCCGATCGGTTCTCCACCGCAGGAGACCGCTGCCGTGCGGCTACTTGGCCTTGCCCTGGTTGGCCACGGCGGCCATCTTCGCCGCGATGGCGTCCGGATCGCCCAGGTAGTAGCTGCGCAGCGGCTTCATCGCCTCGTCGAACTCGTACACCAGCGGCACCCCGTTGGGCACGTTCATCTCGACGATGGCCTCGTCGGAAATGTTGTCCAGGTACTTGATCAGCGCGCGCAGCGAATTGCCGTGCGCGGCCACCAGCACGCGCTGGCCGGACGCCACCGCCGGCGCCAGCACGTCGTGCCAATAGGGCAACACGCGGGCGACGGTGTCCTTCAGGCATTCGGTGTCGGGGATCATCGACGGGTCGAGCAGCGCGTAGCGCGGATCGCGCAGGGACGGATTGTCGGCGCGGTCCAGCGGCGGCGGCGGGATGTCGTAGCTGCGGCGCCAGATCTTGACCTGGTCCTCGCCGTACCTGGCCGCCGTTTCAGCCTTGTTGAGTCCCGTCAGCCCGCCGTAGTGGCGCTCGTTCAAGCGCCAGTCGGTGACCACCGGCAGCCACATCAGGTCCATCGCATCGAGTACGCCCCACAGCGTGCGCACGGCGCGCTTGAGCACCGAGGTGTGCGCCACGTCGAAGCTGTAACCTGCCTCCAGCAGCAGCCGGCCCGCCTCCTTCGCCTCGGCCATGCCCTGCTCGGTCAGGTCGACGTCGGCCCAGCCGCTGAAGCGGTTGTCGAGGTTCCACTGGGACTGGCCGTGGCGGATCAGGACGAGCTTGTGCATGGCGTAGGCTTCGGCGGCGGGAGAACGCGAAATGGTGGGGCGCCGCCGCCGCGAGGTCAAATCGACCCTGCCACAGGTCATGCCAACCGGACCCGCCATCCGTGCATCCAACCGCAGGTATTCACCCGAGGAGAACCGTTCCATGCGCCGTCACCATCTCGCTTTTGCCCTGGCCCTCGCCTTCTGCCTGCCGCTGGCGGCCGTCGCCGGCGACGGCGACATCGACAAGGTCAACGGAACCGCCCGTGTCGAGGCTGGCCAGCACGCCGGCGACGTCAGCACGGTCAACGGCGCGGTACGCATCGGCGACAACGCCGTCGTGCGCGAGGCCAGCACGGTCAACGGCGCCATCGAACTGGGTACGCACGTGCAGGCCGATTCGCTGGACACCGTCAACGGCAGTGTCGAAGTGGGCGCGGACAGCCGCATCCGCAGCACGATCGAGGCGGTGAACGGCGCCATCCGGCTGGGTCACAACACCGACGTCGGCGGGCGCGTGTCCAATGTCAACGGCGCGATCGTGCTCGATGCCGCGCACGTGGCCGGCGGATTGGGCACGGTGGGCGGCGACATCGACGTGGGCGCCGGCTCGCGGGTCGAGGGCGGCATCCTGGTCGACAAGCCGGGTGGCTGGTTCCATTGGGGCAACAGCCGCCCGCCGCACATCGTGATCGGCCCGCACGCCGTGGTGCAGGGCACGCTGGAGTTTCGCCGCGAGGTGGTGCTGCAGGTCAGCGACAGTGCGCAGATCGGCCCGGTGAAGGGCGCCACGCCGGTGAAGTTCAGCGGCGACCAGCCGTAACTCCGTCCCGCGGCCTAGGTTTCTGAAAGCCAGTCGCGCGGCTTGAGGTACGCCTCCAGCCGCGCCTCCGGCGAGCCTGGCTCGGGCGTGTAGCCGTACTCGTAGCGCACCCGCGGCGGCAGGCTCATCAGGATCGACTCGGTGCGCCCGCCCGACTGCAGACCGAACAGCGTGCCGCGGTCCCAGACCAGATTGAACTCTACGTAGCGGCCGCGCCGGTACAACTGGAACTCGCGCTCGCGCTCGCCGTACGGCATGTTGCGGCGGCGCTCGGCGATCGGCAGGTAGGCATCCAGGAAGCCCTGCGCCACGTCGCGGGTGAAGGCGAAGCAGCGCTCGAAGCCGCCGTCGTTGAGATCGTCGTAGAACAGTCCGCCGATGCCGCGCGTCTCGCCGCGGTGCCTGAGGTAGAAGTACTCGTCGCACCAGCGCTTGTAGCGCGGATAGACGTCCTCGCCGTAGGGCGCGCACAGCTCGCGCGCCACGGCGTGCCAGTGCCGCACGTCCTCGTCGAACGGATAGAACGGCGTCAGGTCGAAACCGCCCCCGAACCACCACACCGGCTCGACGCCCGGCTTGCTGGCCTCGAAATAGCGCACGTTGGCGTGCGTGGTCGGGACGTACGGGTTCTTCGGGTGCAGCACCAGCGACACGCCGGTGGCGATGAAGCTGCCGCCGGCCAGTTCCGGCCGGTGCGCGGTGGCGCTGGGCGGCAAGGTGTGGCCGTGCACTCGGGAGAAGTTCACACCCGCCTGTTCGAACAGGGCGCCGTCGCGCAGCACGCGGGTGCGGCCGCCGCCGCCCGCCTCGCGGGTCCAGCGGTCCTCGACGAAGCGCGCGCCGCCATCGAGCCGCTCGACGGCGCTGCAGATGCGGTCCTGCACGTCCTGCAGGAAGGTTTCGGCCTGGTCGGCTTGTTGGCTCATCGGCGGATCGGTGCGGCGGGGACTGCCGCAGAGCTTAGCAAGCGAACCCGCGCCGACGCCGTGGTGCGTCGACGCGGGCAGGACAGCCATCAGCCCGCGGCGGCGGAGATCAGCTCGAGGTTGCGGCCGATGTCGCCGGAGAGGTACTGCATCCAGCCCATGTAATTGGAATGGATCAGCCGGGTGCCGTCGCGCTTGACCTCGTACTTGAGGTTCTTGCTGTCGACGTAGCGGATCTGCACCTGCTTGGTGTCGAAATCGACACGAATCTTGGCGACCCATTCGTCGCGACTGAGCTGGGCGCTGATGCTGCTGGCCTGCTGGTCGGTGACGGCCCAGCCGCGACCGAGCAACGCGCCTTTCACCGCCTTGCCCACCTGCACGTCGGTCATGCCGGCCGGCACGGCGATCGGCGCCGGATCGACCAGTGGCGACTGGCGGAACGCCATCGTCAACAGCAGCAGCGGGAGCAGCAGTACCGGCAGGAAACGGGAACGGAACATCGGACTTCCCCTGTCATCGAGTTGGCCGCGGAGCGCGGCGCGGCGAGTCTGCCGTGCCAGCCTGGCCCGCACAAGGCGCCTCAGCTGATCCGCCCGGCCATGCGGCGATGGCCGATCAGCCGGGCCCAGCGCACGCCCAGGTCGATCCACATCAGGTAGGTCGCTTCCATCACCAGCCGCGCGAGGTAGCGCGGCGTGCGGGGCAGCGTTTCCTCGGCCGCGACCGGGTGGCCATCGAAGCCCAGCCGCCGTGCCAGCAACAGGCAGCGTGCAAGATGGTAGCGGCTGGTCAGCAGCGCGACCGGCGGCATCACCTCGGCGCGGTCGCCGCCCTGCAGCAGGCCGCGCGCATGGCGCAGGTTCTCCAGCGAATCGACCGATTCCTGCTCCAGTTCCACGCGGGCGTCGGCAGGCAGTCCCTGCCGTTGCAGCCAGGCGTGGCCGGCTTCCGCCTCGCTGCGACGGCCGCCGCTGTAGCCGCCGAGCAGCAGCACGCGCCGGGCCCTCCCCTCGCGCAGCAGCACGAGCGCACGGGCCAGGCGGCCACGGTAGTCGTGCCCGGGCTCGTCGCCGGCCAGCTGCCGGCCGAACACCAGCACCACCCAGCGACCCGACAGCGTGGTGCGTGCACCTCGCGCGATCCGCCATACGTGTGCGAGATAGCCGAGCCAGACCAGGCCGGCACTCAGCAACACGGCCAGCAAGGTCACCACCGCCGCATGCAGCACGTCGGCATCGCGCATATAGCGCCAGGGATTGCGTTGCAGGGGACGGGGCACGGCGGTTCGACGGGACGAAACGCGCAGTGTGCGCAGCCGGCGACTCCGCGGCAATCGGCAGCTCGCCCCCGGCGCTGGAACGAAGTGGCCGATGCGGCTAAAGCCGTCCCAGGTACCGCTCCGCGGCGGCTCCGCCGCAGGCCTCGATCCCTCGCCCGCGCGCCACCGGACCGGCTTCCCGCGAAAGAATGAACCATCGCCGCGCGGCTGCGGGACAAGGCTAGGCAAGCCCGCGACCCGCCGCTAGGCTGCTTCGATGTTGCAACCGATCACTCCCCTGGCGGTCAGCGCCTACACCGCCACTTCCGCCCTCGGCCACGGCCTGGCGGCACATCGGCGCGCCCTCGAGAACGCCCGCACCGGCCTGCGCGCCAACGATTTCAGTCTCGCGCCGCTCGAATGCTGGGTGGGCCGCGTCGACGGCGTCGAGCAGACCCCCCTGCCTGCTTCGCTGGCTGCCTGGGAATGCCGCAACAACCGGCTCGCATGGCTGGGCCTGAACCAGGACGGCTTCCTCGATGCCGTGCACGCGGCGCGCGAGCGCTACGGCGCGACCCGCGTGGCGCTGCTGATGGGCACCTCCACCGCCAGCATCGGCGCCACCGAGGAAGCCTATCGCCGGCTCGATCCCGACGGCGGCTTCCCGGACGACATGTTGCGCCCGCCGATCCACGCGCCGCATTCGCTGGCCGGCTTCCTCGCCGAGGCGCTGGGACTGGAAGGCCCATGCCTGACCATCTCCACCGCCTGCTCCTCCAGCGCGAAGGTGTTCGCCAGCGCCGAGCGGATGATCCGCCTGGGCCTGGTCGACGCCGCGGTGGTCGGCGGCGTGGATACCTTGTGCGAGAGCGTGCTGTTCGGTTTCAACGCGCTCGAACTGGTCTCGCGCGCGCCGTGCCGTCCGTTCGATCGCGCACGCAGCGGCATCTCGATCGGCGAAGCCGCCGGCTTCGCGTTGCTCGAACGCACGGAGGTCGCGCCCGGCGCCCCGCGCCTGCTCGGCTACGGCGAAGCCAGCGACGCCCACCACATGTCCACGCCGCACCCGGAAGGTCTCGGCGCCGAACTCGCGCTGCGCGATGCGCTTGCGCGCGCCGGCCTGGCACCGGCCCAGGTCGACTACATCAACCTGCACGGCACGGCCAGCCTGAAGAACGACGAGGTGGAAGCCGCGCTGATCGCCCGCGCCTTCCCGGAACGCACGCGCGCCAGCAGCACCAAGGGCTTTACCGGGCACACGCTCGGCGCCGCCGGCATCCTGGAGGCGGCGGTCGCGCTGCTGGCGATCGAACATGGCCTGGTGCCCGGCAACCTGGGCGTCGAGGACCCCGATCCCGCTTGCGGCCCGCAGTTCGCCTGGCGCAACGAGGCGCGGCCGGTGAACGTGGCGCTCAGCAATTCGTTCGGTTTCGGCGGCAACAACGCCTGCCTGGCCTTTGCGCGCGCGGAGTACGGTGCATGAGCGCGCTCATCGTCCACGTCGAGGGCGTCGGCCTGTGGTCGCCGCAACTGGGCGACTTCGCCGCCCTGCGCGCAGCGCTGCGGGGCCAGGCGGTGGCGCCCTCGCCGGCCCGTCCGCCAGCCACCCTGCTGCCAGCCAACGAACGCCGCCGCGCGCCGGAAAGCGTGCTGCTGGCGGCCGAAGTGGCCAGCCAGGCGGTGGCGATGAGCGGGCGGGACGCCGCCACGCTGGCCTGCGTGTTCGCCTCCTCGCACGGCGACCAGCCGATCATGGACTACATGTGCGCGATCCTGGCCAGCGCGCCGGCCGAGCTTTCGCCCACGCGCTTCCACAATTCGGTGCACAACGCGCCGGCCGGCTACTGGACCATCGCCACCGGCTGCCACGCGCCGTCCAACGCGGTGTGCGCGCAGCGCGCCAGTTTCGGCGCCGGCCTGCTCGAGGCGGCCAGCCTGGCGCTGGCCGATGCGCGACCGGTACTGCTCGTATGCAGCGATACCGCGGGCAGCGGCCCGCTGGCCGAAGTCACCGCCAGCGCCGCGCCGTTCGGCTGCGCGCTGGTGCTCAGCCCGCAGGCTGGCGCGTCCACGCTGGGCCGACTTGCTCTGCACCTTTGCCCCGGTAGCATCGCCGCTGCATCGTCCGCATCGGTGGTGCCGGCCGACTGGGTGGCCGCCAGCCCATCGGCCTCGGCGCTGCCGTTGCTGGCCCTGCTCGCGCAGGGCGCGGGCCGCTGCCGCCTGATGGCGGCCGGCTCGCTCGGCATGGATGTCCACCTGGAGAAAGGCACGTGAAACCCAACCCGCCGCGCTGGTGCGTGCTCATTCCCTGCCTCAACGAGGAGGCGGCGATCCGACAGGTGGTGGAATCGGTGCTGGCGCTGAACGTACCGGTGATCGTAGTGGACGACGGCTCGGACGACCGCACGCCGGAGATCGTCGATGCCCTGCCGGTCACGCTGCTGCGCCACCCGCAGCGTCGCGGCAAGGGCGAGGCCCTGCGCCACGGCTTCCGCGAAGCGCTGAAGCAGGGCTTCGACGCGGTGGTGACGATGGACGGCGACGGCCAGCACCTGGCCAGCGACGTGCCGCGCATCGTCGAGGCGGCGCAGCGCTACCCCGACCACATCGTGATCGGCGCGCGCCTGCTCGAACGCGAGCAGCAACCCAGGGGCCGCCGCCGCGCCAACGCGGTGGCCGACTGGGGTATTTCCTGGGGTTGCGGCGTGCCGGTGGCCGACACGCAGAGCGGCCAGCGCTGGTATCCGCGCGCGGCGCTGGAACTGGTCGACCTGCCGGCGGAGAACTTCGTGTTCGAGGCGGCAATCCTGATCGCCGCCTGCCGCGAGAAAGGCCTGGGCGTGATCTCGGTGCCGATCGCCTCGCGCTACCACGGCGAGTTCCGCCTGAGCCACTTCAGCCCGGTGCGCGACGTGGTGCGCATCACCCTCTACACGATCGGCCGCGTGGTGCACTACGGCGGCATCCTGGCCAGCTATCGCCGCTCGCACGAGACGCCGCCCACGGTGATCGACGACGAAGGGCTGCTGGCAGTGGAAGCGGGCGAGCCGGCGCGGCTGATCCGCTGACGCACGCGCCGGCGGCCGGGGGGCGGCCTGCGCGTGTGTGCACACGTTCTTCAAGCAGCCGCGGGGGAGCCGCATGTCCGAAGCGAACGCCAGGCACGACGCGGTCATCCTCGGCGGCGGACTGGCCGGGCTGTGCCTGGCGTTGCAGTTGCGCAGCGAGTTCCCCGACCTCGACGTGGTGGTGCTCGAGCGCCAGACACATCCGTTGCGACCGGCGGCGCACAAGGTCGGCGAATCGACGGTCGACATCGGTGCGCACTACTTCCGTGAAACGCTGGGCCTGCGCGACTACCTGCACCGCGAGCAACTCTTCAAGTTCGGCCTGCGCTACTTCTTCTCCGACGGTTGCGCGGATGTGGGCCAGGCCACCGAGCTGGGCTTGAGCGAGGTCTTCCCGGCGCCCAGCTATCAGCTCGACCGCGGCCTGTTCGAGACCTTCCTCGGCGAGGAAGCGCTGAGGCGCGGCTTGGATTTTCGCCCCGGCACCGTGGTGCGCCAGTTCGACGTCGGCCAGGGTGGCGCACCGCACGCGGTGCGCTACACCGACGCCGATGGCCGGCAACACGAGCTGCGCACGCGCTGGCTGCTGGATGCCTCCGGCCGCGCCGCGCTGTTGCGCCGGCGCTTCGGACTCACCCGCGACGACGGCCACCACGTCAACGCCGCCTGGTTCCGGATCGATGCGCGCCTGGCGATCGACGACTGGTGCGACGACCCAGCCTGGCGCGCGCGTTGCCGCCCGCCCGAGCGCTGGCGCTCCACCAACCACCTGTGCGGGCCCGGCTACTGGGTGTGGCTGATCCCGCTGGTGTCGGGCGCGCACTCGGTCGGCATCGTGGCCGACGCGGCGATGCACCCGCTGGACGACTACCGCGATTTCGACCGCGCGCTCGACTGGCTCGGCCGCCACCAGCCGCAGGTCGCGCGCGAGGTCGCACGCCATCGCGACGCGCTGCTGGACTTCCGCTTCCTGCGCGACTACTCGCACGGCTGCACGCAGGTCTTCAGCGCCGATCGCTGGGCGCTGACCGGCGAGGCCGGCGCGTTCCTCGATCCGTTCTACTCGCCCGGCAGCGATTTCATCGCGCTGGCCAACACCTACATCTGCGAACTGGTCCGCGCCGACCGCGCGGGCCAGCCGCTGGCCTCGCGCGTGCGGCTGAGCGAGCGGCTGTACCAGTCCTTCTACGACAGCATGCTGGCGATCTTCCGCCGGCAATACCCGCTGTTCGGCAACGCCGCGGTGATGGCCTGCAAGATCGTCTGGGACCAGGCCTTCTACTGGGGCGTGCTGTGCCAGTTGGTGTTCCAGCGGCGGCTGGTCGATACGGCGCTGTTCGCCGAACTGGGACCGGCGCTGGTCGAGGTGCAGCGGCTCAACGAGCGCGTGCAGGCGCTGTTCCGCGACTGGCATGCCGTGTCGCCCGCCGGACGACCCGCGACGATGCTGGACCAGCGCCAGCTCGACTGGTTTCGCGCCCTCAACGAGGGCATGCACGAAACGCTGGACGATGCCGGCGTGCGCGCACGCCTGAACGCCAACCTGGCGCTGCTGCATGAAGTGGCCGGGGCGATCGCCGCCTTGGCCTCGCGCGACGGGGCGCCCATCGATGGACTGCCGGCCTGCACCGGTCCCGCGCCGGCGCTGTTCGACCTGGCGCCGGTCGAGGGAATGGCATCGGTGGCCTGACCGGCACCCCAAAAAAAAAGCCCTTGGGCGCGACCGGAGTCCGGACGCACCCAAGGGCGAAACCGCATCAGTCTTTCGGCATCGTGACCTTGAATTCCTTCGGCGGCGTGTCGCCGGCGAGGTGGGTCACGAAGTAGTCCCAGCGCCGGCGCATGGCGTAGGACGTGGCGTCCTTGCCGTAGCCGTGGTGCACGTTGGGGATCATCAAGAGGTCGAAGTCCTTGTTCGCCTTGATCAGCGCGTCGACCACCAGCAGCGTCTGCGACGGCGGCACGTTGTCGTCCAGCGTGCCGTGAACCAGCATCAGCCTGCCCTTGAGCTTGTCCGCGTGGTTCTGGTTGGCCTGGTCGTCGTAGTTGGTGGTGCCGTCCTTGTTCGTGACCAGCGGGCCCTGGTACTTCTCGGCCCAGTCGTCCTCGTAGTTGCGGTTGTCGTGGTTGCCGCTCTCGGACCAGCCGACCTTGAAGAAGTCCGGGTAGCGGAACATCGCGTCCGCGGTGGCGTTGCCGCCGCCGGAGTGGCCCCAGATGCCGACGCGGTTCGTGTCGATCCACGCGTAGCGCTTGCCCAGTTCCTTGATGGCGGCGACCTGGTCGGGCAGCGTGTTGTCGCCCATGTTGCCGTACCAGGCGTCGTGGAAGGCCTTGGAGCGCCACGGCGTACCCATGCCGTCGATCGCCACCACGATGAAGCCGAGCTCGGCCAGCGCCTGGTTGTCACCGCGCGAGGCCAGGAAGTTGCGCCCGCGCACCGAGCCGGTCTGCGGACCGGGATAGATGTAGTCGACGATCGGGTACTTCTTGTGCGGATCGAAGTTCGTCGGCTTGAACAGCATGCCGTAAAGATCGGTCTTGCCGTCGCGCGCCTTCACCGTGATCGGGGTCGGCGGCACCCAGCCGGCCGCGCGCAGGCGGCTGATGTCGGCCTTGGCGACGCTGGCAAGCGTGCGGCCGTCGCCGCTGTCGCGCAGCACGGTGACCGGCGGCGTGGTCGGCGTGGAATACGTATCGACGAAGGCGCGGCCGTCCGGCGAGAGGGTGATCTCGTGGTTGGCCGCTTCGGGCGTCAGCAGCACCGGCTTGCCGCCGTCCAGGCTGACCTTGAAGAACTGCTGGTAGTACGGATTCACGCCCGGCGTGCGGCCGACGCCGCGGAACCACAGCGTGCGCGTCTTCGGATCGACCTTGAGCACCTCGGTGACGTTGCCTTCGCCGGTGGTGATGGCGTGCTTGAGCTTGCCGGTCCGGAGGTCGTACAGGTACAGGTTGCCCCAGTCGTTGCGCTCGGAGAACCAGACCGCCTCGTGGCTTTCGGGCAGGTAGAACCAGTTGACCTGGCCGTTGCCGCTCTCGTAGTAGGTCGGCACGTGTTCCTCGAACACCGTGCGCACGGCACCGGTTTTCGGATCGGCGATGCGGAACCATTCGTCCTTGTGGTAGCGCGAGGTGGAAACGAAGGCCAGCGTCTTGCCGTCGTCCGCCCACTTCACGTCATCCCAGCCGCCCTCGGGGCCGCAGCTGATGTCGTCGCACAGGGTCGAGCGGTGCTGGTCCGGCGGCATCTTCAGGCGCACGACCTTTTTCGACGGCACGTCGATGACGACGCGCTCGATCATGGTCACGTCCTTGTCGCCGGCCAGCGGGCCTTTCCACTTGAGCAGCTCGGAGTGGCCGACCTTGGTCTTGAGCAGGTACATGTCGCCGGTCTTGCGCTCGTCCTGCTGGAAGGTGGCGATCTGCTTCGAGTCGGGCGACCACACCAGGATGGCGTTGTCGGTGTGCTTCCAGCCGGCGTTGTCGGTGGCGTAACCGAAGTTCTCCACGCCGTCGGTGGTGAGCCGGGTTTCCTTGCCGGTGGCGACGTCGCGCAGCCACAGGTTCCAGCCGCGGATGAAGGCCTCGCTCTTCTTGTCCGGCGACAGCACGCCCGGTTCCTTGCCGGCTTTCTTCGCTACGCACTCGCCCTGTGCGCTCTTCAGGTCGCACAGGTAGTGCGTGCCGTTCATCTGGACGTCCAGGCGGCCGTCGGCGGCGACCACGTAGTCGCGGATGCCGAGCTTGTCGGCCTTGACCGGCTTGGCCAGCGCCTTGCCCAGCGCGGCGGCGAGCCGGGGCTGGTCGAACGCATCGGACACCTTGCCGGTGGCCGCGCCCATCACGCGGTAATGGTCGCCCTTGGCATCGTGGTCGACGTACCAGAAGTGGCCGTCGTCCAGCCAGGTCACGCGCTGGATCGCGTGGTCGACCAGCGGCGCGGTGTTGGGGCCAAGGAAGCGCTCCGCGCGTGCATAGTCGTCCGTGGTCAGCGTGCGCCCCTGCGCCAGCGCGCCGGTGGCCACCAGGCCAAGAGCCAGCGCGCAGGCCAGGCGCGGACTGCCGATCGTCGATGCCATCGTGTTTTCCCCTTTTTCAGGACGTGCGAATTCAGGACGTGCGAATAGGCCGATCGTAACGTGCCCAAAGTCATGCCACCCATGCCATTAGTCGGGGGCGTTGACGGCGCGGCGGACGGGCCGGCACGCTGCCGCCTCCCCTTGCCCCGGAGTGCGCCATGGCATTCGTCGTGATCGGCAACTACCTCTCGCCCTTCGTGCGCAAGGTGCTGGCGTGCATGGAGCTGAAGGGACTCGCCTACGAGATCGACCCGATCGTGCCGTTCACGGGCAACGACGCGTTCGAGCGACTGAGCCCGCTGCGGCGCATCCCGCTGCTGATCCAGGACGGGCGCGTCTTCCTCGATTCCTCGGTGATCTGCCAGTACCTGGAAGACATCCATCCGTCGCCGCCGCTCTACCCGGCCGATCCGGCCGACCGCGCGCGGGCCCGCTGGCTGGAGGAGTACGCCGATACCGCGCTGGCCGACGCGCTGATCTGGCGGCTGTTCTACCAGAAGGCGATCCGCCCCTACGTGTTCGGCGAGGAACGCGACGAGAAGGTGATCGGCGAGGCGATCGAGCGCCATATTCCGCGGTCGCTGGACTATCTGGAAACGCAACTGCCCGCCGAGGGCTACCTGTTCGGCGCGTTGTCGATCGCCGATGTGGCGATCGCCAGCATGTTCCGCACGGCCGGCTTCGTGCGCTTCGCCATCGATGCCGCGCGCTGGCCGCGCAGCGCCGCGTTCGTGCAACGCGTGCTGGCGCACGAGGTGTTCGGCAGGCTGGCCGCATGGGAGGACGTGATGCTGCGCCTGCCGGTGTCCGAGCAGCGCGCGGCTTTGGCCACGGCAGGAGCGCCGCTCACGGCCACGACGTTCGGCACGGCGGCGCCGCGCCACGGTTTGCCGCGCACGTAGGGTGGGCTTCAGCCCACCGTCGCGATCCGACCAGGGTGGGCTGAAGTCCACCCTACGAGAGGAGACCCGACGCGCGGTCACCGCAGCGGCCCGAACTGCGCCGCCGCCCGCTCCACCAGCCAGTCGATGAACACCCGCAACCGCGCCGGCATCTGCCTTTGCGGCGGATACAGCACGGTCATCGGCAGCGTCGGCGGCCGCGTGTCGGGCAGCAGCTCGCACATGCGCCCGTCGGCCAGTTCGTCGGCGATGCGGTAGTGCGAGAACTGCGCGATGCCCAGCCCGGCGCGGCAGCAGGCAAGATACGCGTCGGCGCCGTTCACGGTGACCCGGCCAGGCAGGTGCAGTTCGCGCCGTCGCCGGCCGACCACGAACTCCAGCGGCTCGGGCCGGCGCGTGGTCGGCGACGACCAGTTCACCGCGTAATGGCCCGCCTGCAGGTCGGCCAGCGTCTTCGGCTTGCCGTGCCGGCGCAGGTAGCCGGCGCTGGCCACGGTGATCTGCGGCAGCATGGCGATGCGCCGGCCGACCATGCCGGTGTCGCCCGGATCGCCCACGCGCAGCGCGCAATCGACACTCTCGCGCAGCAGGTCGACGAAGCGGTCGCCGGTGCCCAGATCCAGTTCGATCTGCGGGAAGCGGGCGAGGAACTCGGGCAGCGCCGGGATCACCATCAGCCGGGCCAGCGTCGAGGACAGGTCCACCCGCAGCCGACCGCGCGGCACGACCGACGCCTCGCGGAAGTTCGCCTCCACTTCGTCCACGTCGGCCAGCAGGCGCACGCAATGCTGGTAGTAGGTCTTGCCCTCGCAGGTCACGCGCACGCGGCGGGTGGTCCGCTGCAGCAGCTGCGCGCCCAGCCGCGATTCGAGCGCCTTGATGGTGTGGGTGACGGTGGCGCGCGGCAGATCCAGGTCGTCGGCCGCGGCGGTGAAACTGCCCAGTTCGACGATGCGGGCATACAGCCGCATGGCATGCAGGCGATCCATTGTTGGTTCCCTTTGAAAGGTCTTGGCGATTATTGAGCATTTATCCGGTCGCCGCCGGCGCGCACGATGCGCACACCTTCCACGGCGTAGGTTCGCCATCCCTAAAAGGAGCAGCACCATGGAAATGCGCACGCTCGGCCGCAACGGCCCCCAGGTTTCCGCCCTCGGCCTCGGCTGCATGGGCATGAGCGACTTCTACGGCGCGCACGACGACGCCGAGTCGATCGCCACCATCCACCACGCGCTGGACCGCGGCGTCACCCTGCTGGACACCGCGGACATGTACGGCCCGCACACCAACGAGGAGCTGGTCGGCCGGGCCATCAAGGGCCGCCGCGAGCAGGCCTTCATCGCCACCAAGTTCGGCATCGTGCGCGACCCGGCCAACCCGCAGGCGCGCGGCGTCAGCGGCCGGCCCGAATACGTGCGCGCCGCCTGCGAGGGCAGCCTCAGGCGCCTGGGGCTGGAAACCATCGATCTCTACTACCAGCACCGCGTCGATCCGAACGTGCCGATCGAGGAAACCGTCGGCGCCATGGCCGAGCTGGTGCAGCAGGGCAAGGTGCGCTACCTCGGCCTGTCCGAAGCATCCGGCCAGACGCTGGCGC
This sequence comes from Frateuria sp. YIM B11624, assembly GCF_049727805.1. Classification (NCBI taxonomy): domain Bacteria; kingdom Pseudomonadati; phylum Pseudomonadota; class Gammaproteobacteria; order Lysobacterales; family Rhodanobacteraceae; genus Frateuria; species Frateuria sp. YIM B11624. The sequence continues at coordinate 77,638 of NZ_JBCNYA010000002.1, read as the reverse complement.
GCGCCTGCGCGGTGCATCCGATCGCCGCGCTGCAGAGCGAGTTCTCGCTGTGGACGCGCGACCCGGAGGAGAACGGCATGCTCGACGCCTGCCGCAAACTCGGCGTCAGCCTGGTCGCCTACTCGCCGCTGGGCCGCGGCTTCCTCACCGGCGCGATCCGCTCGCCGGACGACTTCGAGGCCGACGATTTCCGCCGCCACAACCCGCGCTTCCAGGGCGAGAACTTCGCGCGCAACCTGGCGCTGGTCGACCAGGTGAAGCAGTTGGCCGCCGACAAGGGCTGCTCGCCCGCGCAACTGGCGCTGGCCTGGGTGCTCGCGCAGGGCGAGGAGGTGCTGGCCATCCCCGGCACCCGCCATCGCTCGCGGCTGGACGAAAACCTGGGTGCGCTGGATGTGCAGCTCGGCGCCGCCGAACGGGCCGCCATCGACGCGGTCTTTCCGCCCAATGCCGCCGCGGGCGAGCGCTACGCCGGACCCTCGATGCAGATGGTCAACGCGTAATCGTCCGAGCTGGAGCCTTGAAGCCCTCTCCCCTCCGGGGAGAGGGTTGGGTGAGGGGCCGGGGCTCGCGGGGAAGCTTGTCGTACGCCCGCTGATCGAAGGCTGGCACGAGCGGATCCGTCGCAAGAGCGACCCCTCACCCCAACCCTCTCCCCGGAGGGGAGAGGGAGCTAAAAGCTCGGCCCCACTACACTTGCGGCCATGAGCACCCCGGAACACTCCCCCCTCGGCAAGACCACTGCCTACGCCGACCGCTACGACGCGTCCCTGCTGTTCCCGATCCCGCGCGAGCAGAAGCGCGTCGAGATCGGCGTGATCGACCCGTTGCCCTTCCACGGCGTGGACATCTGGAACGCCTACGAACTCTCCTGGCTCGACGCCCGCGGCAAGCCGCAGGTGGCGCTGGCCGAATTCCGCGTGCCGGCCACCTCGCCGAACATCATCGAATCGAAGTCGTTCAAGCTCTACCTCAACGGCTTCTCGCAGGAACGCATCGATGCCGCCGCCCTGCACGACACGCTGGCGCGCGACCTTTCCGCCGCCGCCGGCGCGCCGGTCACGGCCACGCTCAGCGCACCTTCCGCCCACGGCCACGCGATTGCCGACCTGCCCGGCACCCTGCTGGACGATCAGCCGCTGGAGATCGACGACTACGGCCCGCCCAACGCCGGCTACCTGAGCGCCAACCACGGCGCCGCGCCGGTGGAGGAGACCCTGCTCTCGAACCTGCTGCGCTCGAACTGCCCGGTCACCGGCCAGCCCGACTGGGGCAGCGTGCAGATCGCCTACCGCGGCGCGCCGATCGACCACGCCGGCCTGTTGCGCTACCTGGTGTCCTTCCGCACGCACAATGAATTCCACGAGCAGTGCGTGGAGCGCATCTTCGTCGACCTGATGGCGCGCTGCGCGCCGGAACGTCTCACCGTGTACGCGCGCTACACCCGTCGCGGTGGCCTGGACATCAACCCGTTCCGCAGCACCGACCCGGCCGCGGTGCCGGGCAACCCGCGCGGGGCGCGCCAGTAGCGCACGACAGGCGCCCGGTAATCGGCGCTTCAGATCGGCCGCGCTAGCCTTTTTCGCCTGCCGATCCGCGGCCCCTAGACGACTGCACGGGATTTTCGCCATGACCCTCCACGCTCGCTCCCTCGCCCTGCACGGCATGGCCGTGGCCGGCCTGCTGCTGCTCGCCGCCTGCGGCAAGCACGAGAACGAAACGGCCACCACGCCGCCGGCCGCCAGCACCGCCCCGGCGCCCGCGGTGACGCATACCGCGCCGGCGCCGGCCACCTCCGCACCTGCGCCGGCGGGCAGCGCGGCCGTGCCGGCCAAGGCAGGCACCAGCGCGTCGGCCATACCCGTGCCGGCCAACGTGTTCAAGGTCGAGCAGGTGCAGATGGGCGAGGCGGTGACCGCCGGCTACAAGATCGCCAAGCCGACCACTACCTTCGATGCCTCGCAGAACACCATCTACGCCAGCGTCGCCACCACCGGCACCACCCCCGGCGCCACCCTGAGCGCGCACTTCAGCTACCTGGAAGGCAAGGGCGAGGACGTCACCACGATCAGCCAGACCATCGCCACCGACGGTCCGGCCACCACCACCTTCAAGCTGCGCAACCCGAACAACTGGCCGGCGGGCAAGTACAAGGTGGAGATCGCCATCGACGGCAAGCCGGCGGCCAGCCAGACCTTCGAGGTCAAGGCGGCCTGAGTTTCTGGTTTTGCCTCCTCTCCCCGTTACTCATCAAGGACGGGGAGAGGATTGAGGTCGGGCTTGCGGGAAGCCCCCAACCAGAGCCACGCGTCGATCCTCCATCACGCAGGAGCGGCTCCTAGCTCCGATCCCCTCCCACAGGAGAGGGAGCAAATCGTCAGTGCGTGTTGTGCGTGACGCGCTTGAGGCTGCGCATCTGGTCGCGCCCCGAGCGCACCGAGCGGTAGGCATCGGCGATCAACGCATGCGTGGGCGGCGTGACGTCCTCGTCGTCCAGCGCATCCTCGAACTTGTGCTTGATGTGATCCTCGCCGCGCTCGACTTCGTCGATCACCGCCGTCTCGTCGTTGAGGCTCTTGCGCAGGTTGGTGAACATGCGGTGCGCGGAGGCCAGCACGCTGCCGTCGTCCTCGGGCGTGCCACCGAGCTCTTCCACCTTCTGCTGCAGCCGCGTCGCCACCAGGCGGCGTTCGCTGGCGCGTTCGTGGAAGGTGACGCTGAAGCGGGGACTTCGGGTCTCGCGGGCGGCCTCGGCATAGCCGTCGGCGCTGTCGATGGCGGTTTCGATAAGGTCGTTGAGCACGCGGATGTCGTGGTTGAGCATGAGGCAACTCTCCTCACCGGGAAGGGCGGTACGCGCCCTATCGTAGGAATCGGCGGCGACGGGTCCGTGAAGCGACCATCGCGCAGCGGACACGACGGTCGGTGCATGCTTGGCTCATGCCTTCGCCGCCCGTCTTCAGCATCGGCCATTCCACCCACCCGCTGGATGCGTTCCTCGCCCTGCTCCAGGCGCACGCGATCGAGTGCGTGGTCGACGTGCGGCGCCTGCCCGGCTCGCGCCGCTTCCCGCAGTACGACGGCCCGGCGCTGGCCGCCTCACTGGCGCCGCTGGGCATCGATTACCTCCACCTGGCCGCGCTCGGCGGCCGGCGCGGGCGCAGCCTGCCGGCGGGCACCTCGCCGAACGGCTTCTGGCAGAACGCGAGCTTCCGCCGCTACGCCGACTACGCCATGGGCGCTGACTTCCACGCCGGCCTGATGGAGTTGCTGGAACTCTCCTCGCGCCGGCGCTGCACGCTGATGTGCGCCGAGGTGCTGTGGTGGCGCTGCCACCGCCGGATCATCGCCGACTACCTGCTGGCCGCCGGCCGCACCGTGTGCCACATCGACGGCAACGGCCGCGCCGAACCGGCCAGGATGACGCCGGCGGCCGAGCGCGCCGGCGATCACCTGGTCTACCCGCCGCTCAACGACGGTTGAGCCGCTGCGCCACCGCCGGATCGAGGGTGGCGAGGAAGGCTTCCACCTGCGCGGTGTAGCCGCCCGGCAGGCCGAGTTCCTCGTTGATCTGCCGGTGCGAGAGATCCTCGCCCAGCACCTGCGCGTGCATGTGCAAGCCGTGCGCCTGGTCCACGAAGTTGCGCGCCTGCGGGCAGGATTCGCGGCGCCGCGTCGAGCACACCGCCAGGAAGGGCACGCCGCGCGTCTTCAGTTGTTGCAGCGGCGAGGCGGCGCGCCAGTAGGCCGGATCGTCGCCGAACGCGGCGTCGTACAGCGGCAGGTGCGGGCCCTGCATGATCGCCACCACGTTGATCGCCGCGCTGTCCAGCGACACCGTGCCCAGCCACGGCAACGCGCCCTGGTCGAAGGCCAGCGCCGGCTCGGCCGCGAGCAGCCCGACCAGGTGCGCGCCGGCCGAATGGCCCATCAGGACGAAGCGGTTGCGGTCCGCGCCCCAGCCGGCGGCGCGCGCCTGGGCCACCGCCAGCGCGCGCGCCACGTCGCGCGCCTGCTCGATCGGGCGCGTGCCGGGCAGCATGCGGTAGTCGGTCGAGATCAGCACGAAGCCGCGCGGCACCCAGCGCGCGACCTTGTTCTGCACGACGCTGCGCATCGCCTTGTCGCCGCGCGACCAGCCGCCGCCGTGCACCATGAAGATCACCGGTGCGCGCTGCGCGCCCTGCGCAGGCAGATAGACGTCCATCCGTTGCGCCGGATCGCCGCCGTAGGGCACGTTGCGCAGCACGCGCACGCCGGGCGGCAGGGTCGCCTGCGTGGTGTCCACGGCCTCCAGCCCGGCCGCGTCGCGACGCTGCAGCAGCCGCGGACCCAGGTCGCCGGCCAGCACGGGCAGGCACAGCATGCCAAGCAGCCCGGCCGTCAGGCTGATATGGAACAGGAGTCGGATCGGTCGCATGGCATCGCCCTCCCGGGATTACGGGCACTGGATCGTCTGGCCCTGCGCGTTGGTGCAGGTGCCGCTGTGGCTGAAGCCTTCGCCGCGCGTATAGCTGGTCTGGCCCTGGTAGGTATTGCCGTTGGCGCCGGTGACCGTGCTGCCGTGGCTGAGCGTGCCGTCGGCGCGGCTGGTGCTGGCGACATAGCTGCCGCGCGCGCCGCTGGCGCTGGTCTGGCGGCTGGCCGTGCGCTCGCCGTCGGCGCTGCGCGTGCGGCTGCCGCTGCGGCTGAAGCTGCCGCCGTCGGCACCCGTTCCGCTCACCGTGTAGCCGGCCTGCATCGAGCCATCCGGGTTGCGCTGCACGTTGCGTTCGCCCTGCACCGAACCCCCATTCGTCCCTTGCGCCGCGAACTGGCCCTTGTGGGTCATCGTACCGTCGCTGGCCACCGCGGTGCGGCTGCCGTGCTCGGCCTGGCCGTTCGGCCCGGACACGCCGCCGGCGCGCGCGTGGACCAGCCCGCCATCGCTGCCGCGGGCGGTGCCGCCGGCGTGCCAGGCACGGCCGTCAGGTCCACGGGCCAGCGTGCCGTGGGTGCGTGCGACGCTGCCGTTGGCGCCGCGATAGACCACGCCGCGGTGGAGTACGCCGGCGAATGACGAAGCAGAAACGGACAGACAGGCAAGACCCAGCAACACGATCGACAGGCGCATGACAGATTCCTCAGGCTGCGTCCGGAGCGGACACAGGCCATCCTCCACACGGCGCCGACCGCAGGTGTTTCGCCCGCCCACGCCGGTGTGAGCGCCTGTTGCCGCCGCGGGCCACGGAAACATCTGCTTGCAAATGGCCCGCCGGCCGGCTTGCCGCCCGCCCGGCGCCACGCGATAGTCCGCGCCCATGGACCCGGCCCACATCCTGGTCGTCGACGACGACCTGCGCCTGCGCGACCTGCTGGAGCGCTACCTCGAGCAGCAGGGACTGCGCGCGTTCGGCGCGGCCAACGCCGCCGGCATGCGCCGCGCACTGGCCGCGCACCACGTCGACCTGATCGTGCTGGACCTGATGCTGCCCGACGCCGACGGCCTCGAGCTGTGCCGCAGCCTGCGCGCCGAAGGCATGGAGACGCCGGTGATCATGCTCACCGCCAAGGGTGACGACGTCGACCGCATCGTCGGCCTGGAGCTGGGCGCGGACGACTACCTGCCCAAGCCGTGCAACCCGCGCGAACTGGTCGCGCGCATCCGCGCCGTGCTGCGTCGGCGGCCGCGCGAAGCGGTCGGCGCACCGCAGGCCGGACAGGCGTCGGTGTCGTTCGGCCGCTTCGTGTTCGATCCGGCTACGCGCCAGTTGCTCGACGGCGAGGCGCCGGTGAAGCTCACCAGCGGCGAGTTCGCCGTGCTGGCGGCGCTGGTCGCCCATCCGTTCCAGACGCTCAGCCGCGAACGCCTGATCGCGCTGGCGCGCGGTCGCGAGCACGAAGCCTTCGACCGCAGCATCGACGTGATGGTCTCGCGCCTGCGCCGCTGCCTGGAAGACGACCCGCGCCAGCCGCGCTGGCTGCAGACGGTGTGGGGCGAGGGCTACGTGTTCGTGCCCGACGGCGGCCGCGCATGAGGCGCGCGCCCTCCACGTTCGGGCTGGTGCTGGCGCTGGTGGCCGCGGCGCTGCTGCTCGCGCTGGCGCTGTCGAGCGGGCTGCAGCGGCGCTTCGGCAAGCAGGTGATGGGCGACAGCTACGGCCGCCTCGCGCTGGCCACCGCGCTGGCCACCGACGAACTCGCGTCGCGACCGCAGGATGCGGCGGCCCGCCAGGTACTCGCGTCGCTGCGCCTGCTGGGCGTGCAGGTGAGCGAAGCGCAACCGCCCGCGCCGAGCGTGCGCCGCATCGCGCCGGCGCTCGTCGCGGTGGCGCGCACGGTCGGCGGGTTGCTCGGCGACCCGTCGCGGGTGGTCGTCACGCAGACGCCCGAATCGCAGCTCTGGGTGCGCAGCACGCGCGACCCGGCCCGCTGGATCGTGCTGCGCGCGCCCAGCTATCGGCCCCGCCTGCTCGATTCGGCGTTGCTGGTCAGCCTGATCGCCGGGCTGATCGCCCTGGCCGCGGCCGGCCTGGCGGCGCGCCTGCTCACCCGTCCGCTCGAACGCCTGGCGGCGCAGGCCCCGGCGCTGCTCGCCGGCGCGCCCACCGACGCCGTCCTGGACGGCAGCCCGCGCGAAGTGCGCCGGCTCGCCGACGCCATCGGCGACGCCGGCGAACGTCTGCGCGGCGCCGCGCGCGAGCGCGAACTGATGCTCGCCGGCATCTCGCACGACCTGCGCACGCCGCTGGCCCGGCTGCGCCTGGCGCTGGAACTGGGCGACGCCGGCGACGCGACCCGCCGCGCCGCCATGGTCGCCGACCTCGAAGAACTCGACCGCGCGCTCGAGCAGTGCCTGGCCTTCGTGCGCGAAGGCCGCGACGAAGCGCTGCAGGCCATCGACCTGGCCACCCTCGCCGGTCAGCTGCTGGCCCTGCGCCAGCAGCCGGACGAGTGGCAGGCGGACGGCCCGGCCGAGCTCGTCGTGCCGGTCCGGCCTACCCTGCTGCGCCGCGCGCTGGGCAATCTGATGGACAACGCCGAACGCTACGGCGCGCCGCCCTTCAGCGTGGCGCTCGTGCGCGAGGCCGGCGCCATCGAGCTGCGCGTGAGCGACCGCGGCGCGGGGGCGCCGCCCGAACTGCTCGCGCGCCTGGGGCAACCGTTCCTGCGCGGCGACCCCGCACGCGGCGGCGGCGGCAGCGGCCTGGGCCTTTCCATCGCCAGCCGCGCGGCGCAACTGCACGGCGGCGAGCTGCGGCTGGCCAACCGTCCGGGCGGGGGCTTCATCGCGACATTGCGCCTGCCCGTCGCAGCGGCCTGACCGTACGGCGCCGCCTGCCCGCGCTTCCCGCACCGCCGCGTCCGCTTCGCCCGGTGGAAAGATTCCAAGGCGCATCCGCCGGCGCCTGCCGTACAATCCCGCCGAGCGGCACCGGCTTGCCGATGTCCGCCAGGCAGGGGGGAACAACCAATGAATACGGGGACTGCGGAAGCGCCGCCGAGTTCGCTGCGCCTCATCGCCCAGCGCCTGCGCGACGGACGGCTGGCCCGGCTGGTCGCGAGCTACGGCGAATACCACGTGTCGGTGCGCCGCGTGCTGCTACTGGCGCTGACCATCCTGTGGTGCCTGTACTGGCAATACCTGGCCGGCCCGTCGCATTCGAGGCAGGTGTTGTCGCACGAAGCCTCGCTGCTGCGCCCCTGGGCCGAACTGTGCTTCACCCTGAGCCTGGCCTGGATGGGCGCCGTGCGGCTGCGCGTGGTGCGCACCACCGAAGTGGTCGACGGCATCGGTGCGGCGGTGAACGTGCTGGGCATCGGCGTGCTGCTGAGCCTGGCCTGGAACCTGTGCATCTCCACCATCACGCTGCTGCCGCTGGCGACCATCATGGTCGGCACGCGTTTCGGCCGCGGCATGTTCTTCGGTTTCATGGCCGGCTCGGTGCTGGTGCTGGGCGTGGCCGCGCCGTCGCACTACTGGATCGACCGGCCGGCCTTCGTTCCCTTCGCGCTGGTGCTGCTGGTCGGCCTGCCCCTGACGGTCTACCGACTGCTCGGCACGATCTCGGCCATCTCGCAGTCGGCGCTGCGTTCGCGCGATGCGCAGAGCCGCTTCATCGCCACCATGAGCCACGAGCTGCGCACGCCGCTCAACACGGTGGTGCACGCCGCCTCGCTGATCGACACCGCGACGCTGGAGGCCTCCGACCGCCAGCTGATGCACGCCCTACGCGCCAACGCGACCGCGCTGCTGCAGCGGGTCAACGACGTGCTCGACGTGGCGGCGATCGACGCCGGCCGCCTGCACTTCGCACGCGAACCGTTCCTGGTCGCCAACGTGCTCGGCCAGGTGCGCGACGTGGTCGGTCCGCTCGCGCACCAGCGCGGCGTGCGCCTGCGCACCGTGCAGGGCCGCGGGCTGGACGACGCGATGCTGGGCGATCCGGGCCGCATCGCGCAGGTGCTGATCAACCTGGGCACCAACGCGGTCAAGTTCACCCCCAGCGGCGGCGACGTCAGCATCGAGCTGCGCCTGGCCGACAACGGGCTGATCCAGCCACGACTGCTGTGCACCGTCACCGACACCGGCGGCGGCGTGCCGGACGAGATGAAGACGCGCATCTTCGAGCCGTTCTACCAGACCAGCGACGGCCTGGTGCGCCGCCACGACGGCACCGGCCTGGGCCTGCACATCGTGCGCAGCATCTGCCAGCAGCTCGGCGGCCGCGTCGCGGTCGGCGACAACCCCGGCGGCGGCAGCGTGTTCACCGCCGCGCTGCCGCTGGAGCGCGCCGCGCCCGAGCAGGCGGTGACCGAACCGCTGGACACCATCGGCGCGCTGGACGCCCACCGCGCCCGCGTGCCGGCGATCACCTGCCTGGTGGTCGACGACAACCGCTCCAGCCGCGACACCCTGGGCCACCTGCTGCGCCGCGCCGGCCATCGCGTGCTGTTCGCCGGCAGCGGCGAGGAAGGCCTGCAGGCGATGGAGGGCGCGCTGCGCCCGCAACTGGTGCTGCTGGACATGCACATGCCCGACCTGTCCGGCCTGGATGTGCTCACCCGCTACCGCCAACGCCACCCGCGCGACGGCATGCCGATCGTGATGCTGAGTGCCGACTCCGACCCGGATGCGATCGAACAGGCCCTCGCCACCGGCGCCACCGCCTACCTCACCAAGCCGGTCTCGATCGAGCGGCTGCTCGGACTGCTGCGGCAGGTCGGCTCCAGCGCACCGAGCCTTCCGACCAACGCACCGCCACCGGCTGAGGCCACCGAACCCGCGGTGCTCGATCACTCCCAATGTCCCGCTGAAAGCTCGCTGGCCCTGATCTGTCGTATCGCCACACCCGAACAACGTCGCACCTACCTGCAGAGCTGGCAGACGGAACTGCACAACGACAACGAAGAACTTCTGGCGTCTTTGCGGGCGCACGATCGCACAGCCATCGCGGCACGCCTGCATCGGCTTCAGAACGCGTTTCTCGTGATGGGCCGCAACGAAGGTGTCACCCTTTGCGCTCAACTGAGAGCCGCGATCCGCGACGATCGGGGGCTGGAGCCCGCTCTTGGCGCTCTCCAGGCTGAGTTGCACGCGACAGCCTTGATGCTGCGCGAACGGCTGAGCGAGACCGGGATCTCTAACGCGAAGGCTGCGCTCAATGTCCCCGAGCTGGCGCCATAGCAAAACCCTCAGCCGGTTTGAAAGCAGCCATTAGCTGCGCGCCGACCGCTTTTGTTTTCGTTTTCCCGCCGCAGGCGCTTTCTCCAAGCGCATTTTGAAGGCGCGCTCGCCTGCCGCAACCTTCGTCCTGGCCCATTCTTGTCTTTCGCGTGCCCGCTCTTCGCTCGCCGCACGATCCGCATCCAGATCTAGACGCGTGATCAGACGTGTATGGCCCACTAGCTGGGGCTTCTGACAAATCGCAGCCGTTCTGCCCTTCTGCGGGCTTGCCTTGGTCTTTTTTGCCTTGGGTTTCTCTGCCGTCCATCCCATCGCCGAGAGCGTCTGCTTGCTTATCGGCCTCGCCCGCGCGACTGCAAGCTTGGTCAATGGATGCCCACCTTTGGTTCTCCCCATCTCTTACCCCTGCCTCACGCACTTTCGGATCAGGCCATTCCGTGCAAGGACCCAACCGGCGCCTTTAAGATGAAATACGGGAGACGAAATCGTCTGCCGACTTCTCCACCACGTATTGCGCCGGACTTTCTCCGACGGCGAGTGTTTGAAAGTGCGCCCTGCCACAACGGATCTTGCCCTCTTCGACGGGCCGCAGCGCCTGCCCGAACAAACTGGACTTGGTTTCCACCACGAGGTACAGCCGCTCGGTATCGTCCGCATCCACCAGTACGGCCCAGTCCGGGTTGTAAGTACCGAGTGGTGTAGGCACCTTGAACCAGCCGGGCAGCTTGGCGTAGACCTTGATGGCACTGTTGTGCTCCAGCGCTTCGGCAAACGTTTTTTCCACCTCTGAGTCGAATACGACGCACTCGTAGACCGAACGCTCGGTCTTGATCATGTTGTCCAGGTAGCCGCGCAGTTCGTGCTCCTCGAAAAGCTCCTGCGCGTAGTAGTGCTCGTCGCCCAGGCGCTGGTACTTGATGCCATCGACCAGAGCCAGCTGCTTGCAGCGGCTGATCGCCCCGGCCGTCTGCTCGATGAACTGTTGCGGGTTGCGCTTGAAATCGTCCAGCCGACGGCTTTCCACCAGGATGCGGTGGATCGAACGACGGGTGAGCTGGGTGCGATCCTGCAGCTCGGTAAGGATGTCCGGCAGCTGGATATCCGTTTCGTCCAGCGTGACGACCTCCGCTCCGCGCTTTTCGGTTGCCTCGACGCCCGCCTTGCCGATGGCCAGGTCAGCCTTGCGCCATTGCAGGCGCGCCTTGGCGATCCGCGGCGTTTCCTGCACGGCCTCGATGCACTGCTCGATCAGCTTCTCATTGTCGAATTGCACCCGGTAGGTGGTGCGGTGCTTGATCCGGTCCCACAGTGCCTTGAACTCCGGGCTGTCCAGCACGGCGCGGCGCACCGGGATGCCTTCACGGCGCCGGTCGGCGTTCTTGATCTCCAGCCGGCCGCACAGCTTGCGCAGGATGTCGGTGATCGGCAGGCGCTGGGGCTCGTAGGCCTCGGGCAGCTGCAGGGCGTCTTCCTTGATCGCCGTGCGCAGCGCATCCTCGATCTTGCCTCGGGCGTTGATGTAGCCCTGCTCGTGAAGGCCTTCCCAGAGCTGCTTGGATGCTTCCACACCCAGCGGCTGCAACGTACCTTCGGCATCCTTGACGGCAATGGCGGCGAACTGTTCGGGCTCGACCACGCCAAAGCGGATGCCGATGCCCGTCTTCGGGTCCTCCAGTTCCTGCTGCAGGCCACGGGCGAAGTCCTCGTAGCTTTCCGGTGCGATGACGGTCAGCGTGTTCACGTCGAAGCCGCGCACGCGCTCACCCTGCTGGTTGACGCACAGACGCAGGCCACGGCCAATCGACTGGCGCCGCTCGCGCTCGGTGCGGATGTCACGCAGCGCGCAGATCTGGAACACGTTCGGATTGTCCCAGCCCTCGCGCAGTGCCGAGTGGCTGAAGATGAATTTCAGCGGCGTCTTCAGATCAAGCAGCTTTTCCTTCTCGCGCATGATCAGGTTGTAGGTATCGTCGTCCGCCTTGGTCGTGCCGCTGGTGTCCTTGAATTGCTCGACCGTCTTGCCGCCGACCTTCTTCCGGTCGACAGAGAAATAGCCGTTGTGCACCTCCTCGGCCGGATGCTCCATATCCAGCTCCCTGAACAGGCTCTGGTAGTCCGGGTGGCGGCGCCAGCGCTCGTATTCCTCTTCGAACATGAGGGCGTAGACGCCCTTGGCGGCGTTGCCGTCTTCGTCGTACTGGCGGTACTTGGCCACCTCGTCGATGAAGAACAGCGAGAGCACCTTGATGCCCTTGGGCCGCAGGCGCCTCTCCTTGTCCAGGTGTTCCTTGATCGTGCGCCGGATCATCTGGCGGGCGACGGCGTCTGCATCGACGTCGCCCCAAGCCTCACCGGGCGTGAGGTACACCGTCTCGCCCGGTACCCGCAGCTCCAGGTATTCCCTGCCCCGCCCAGCACGCAGTTCGCCGACGGTGCAGTTGCGGTACATGGCGCGGCCGGTGGTCTGCTCCAAGTCGTCGCCGTCGGCGACGGTCACCTCGCGGCGGCTGACGTGCCCGGCGCGCTCCACGTCCAGTTCCACCCTGGCCGACAGCGAGCCGCGCGTGGCCTTGACCGACAGCAAGAGCACGAACGGCTTGTTGGCCGCGCCCTCGACCGTGCCGGAGGCGACTTCGATCTGCTTGACCAGACGCTGCTCGTACGCATCGATCGCATCCAGGCGATAGACCATGTGGTGCTTGTCCACGTGCGTGGCGGAGTAGCGCAGGGTGCACAGTGGGTTCATGCGCTCGAGCGCCTGCCGCCCCTTGCCATCGAGGCCACCATCGACGCTCTGCGGTTCGTCCACGATCAATACCGGACGGGTCGCGCGGATCAGGTCGATGGGCTTTTCGCCGCCAGTCTTCTCGCTCGGGCGGTACATCACGTTCTTGGACTTCTCGCGCCGCTGGGCCTCGTCGGCTTCCTCGGCCTGGGCTGCCGCTTCGTCGCCGAACTTGTTGATGGCGCCCACCGTGGTGACCATCACCTGGATGTGGGCACTGGTGGCGAAGTTGCGCACCTGGCCTAGCTTGGCCGAGTCGTAGATGAAGTAGTCGAATGGGGTGTTGGCATAAAGCCCGCGGAAATGCTCGGCAGTGATCTGGAGCGACTTGTACACGCCCTCCTTGATCGCCACCGACGGCACCACGATCACGAACTTGGTGAAGCCGTAACGGCGGTGGAGCTCAAAGATCGTGCGCAGGTAGACGTAGGTCTTGCCTGTACCGGTCTCCATCTCCACCGTGAAGTCGCCGGAGCTGAGTGACGCTGATGGCGGCAAGCCATTGCGCAGTTGCACCGCCTGCAGGTTGGCGAGAATTTCCTCATCCAGCAGTGTCAGCCGGTTGCCGATACCCAGCGCCGACTCCTCCATGCCCTGCTCCAGCTCCAGAGCCAGCCCGAGCTGCCGCGACGGCGCGCTGCGGGTGACCGTGAATTCGGTGCGGTTAATCTCCTGCCCGCGGAACAGGTCGCAGGCCGCCTCGATGGCGGCGAGTTGGTGCGAAAGGTTGTCTTCGAACTGCAGCTTCATAAACAACAAGCCAATGAGGATTGCCCAGACTATCCGGAGTTTCCGGACAGTTCGTTCAGGTTCGCGCTCTACTACGTTCGGGAAAAGAATAAAGCAAGTACCCGCGTACATAAGCGCCGAGGTAGACCATCCCGCCCTAGGCGAGCGTTAAACCCAACCATATTCGCGTGCTGACGTTCGGCCTAGCGTGCCCGCTTGTTCCGTAGCCTCGCGCAAAGATTTAAACTCACCACTCGCGACACTAAGGAAGCGCAGGTCGATGAATCGTCCGTTGCGTTCAAAGACGGCCACATAGTCCGACCTAAGCAGCTTTCCCTGGGTTCGCCTGCGCAGTCCATGGCGGACCTCAGGAATTCCCTGAGGCAGCCAAAGTCTCCACATGTGGTTCCCAAAGTATTGCGCGGTAATAACTACAAAAGAACCATCCGCCAAGCGAACACGAAGCTCCCTGTTAGGGCCACCACTAGTTGGCCAGCTAAAGAACAAAGCTTGTTCGGCCTTTATTTCCAACTGGTCTTGATGGAAGCCCGTAATCTTGCCAACTTCAATCCAGCAAATTTTTGCCAAAGAAGGGTCGACCCGGGCGTCGTCGCTGGCGAGTATCGGCCTACTCCGTTTTGTGGGCATTTTCTTATCAACCAAACCTGCCTTTCGCCTAGCCTCACGAGCTCTATCAAAACCAACCCTGTACTCACGGATAAGCTGTGGAGTCACCCTCCTTCCAACTTTCCATGCCGACTTCCATAAGGCATCGAAAGCTTCCGCCTGTCCTTTATTCCTTGACTTCATGCATGCAACGGCCTCAACGTTATGGCTGAGACCGCCCATTGTCAGGTTCGCGGAACCTAACACTAACGAAGACTTTGATTTCCCATCTGTAAACCAATAAAGCTTCGGGTGAAAAATACCACCCTTTCTCTCAGCCCGGGCTACCCGGACCTCGGCGCCTGCCAGCTTTCTAACTCGCTCAATCGCGTCAGGATGCGTGATGTAGTTGTCCAATCCGAACAACCAATAGCTACGGGCAGGCAATTGACCAGCCAAAATTGATTCCAGCAACTCGGTCACGCCCGCCACGCTAGCAAATGCGACAGCCACTCCCATTTCGCTACAGCTATGTCCCGCAAATGTCCGCCCAAGAAACTGACTCACTTGCGCCTGCTTTCTTTGTAACCTGATCTCAGCGCTCATCACTCCCTTCCCTGTTTAGATACAGCGCATTCTTATTTTCGCCTGGTTTAGTATTTCCGATAGGTTAGTTTTAGTTACATCGTCTGCAAAAGACGCATCCCGAAAGATCGATATCACGTCGCCGGTGGGCGAAAGCTCGTCACGCCAACTCACTATTGTGGATGCATAATCTTCCACCTCAGCTTGACCAACTCCTTCCTTAAGGCACGCAAACAACAATCCTCCACCTAGGCCATATATCGTAGTGTCGCGGACAAATCTCTTCTGAATATCAGTCGTGAGAGGAAGCCCAAGCTTGAGCAACACTTCGAACAATATATCTTGGTCGTCCCGATCAGGCAGTATATTGTCTACATTTTCAAACAACATTTGAGGCAGATCGCTACCCCTCGCGTCCCAGGCGCGAATATTGCTGCTATCCAATACGAAGCTTTTAAAACCAATATCCGATGTTTCAGGTAACCGATATTTTTCGCTCACCCTACGCAAGCGCTCCCTCGTCAGCGAGCTAATTGTCGGTTTCAAACCCAGTTTTGAACAGTAACTAGCGGAGCTACTCTCAGAGTCAAGTAATTCGGGTAGCTGCACGAGGATAAATCGTCGCCGGCCGCCATCCAGAGCATTTTGCTCTATAACAGCTTGCGCTGTCGTTCCGGAGCCGGCAAAAAAATCAAGGACGATATCCTCGCCCGAGGTGCAGCTGTTAATTAAATAGCGGAGCAAACTCACGGGCTTTGGGTAATCAAACACCCTGGCGCCCATTAATTTTTCGAGTTCGACGCCCGCAGACTCATTGGTACCGACACCAACATCCTCATCTATCAGGTTTGGTAAAGCCTCGCGGCCATAACTAGATTTCTCGTAGCTAGGCAAGAGCTTGTCGGTGGCTATACGGACTTTTGTTCCGGAGGCTAATTGCTCTTCCAAGTAGTCTTGGCTCCAGCGAAACCTCGCTCTTAAGCGGAAGGGCGAGAGCAATAATCCATCACGAACATCCACCGAGTCGAGCAGTTCTACTTTGTAGCTTGAGGAACCGTACTCTCCTGGTTGCAACGTCCCGTTCTGAATTCCAGTCTCTACGCCAGCGGGAAACTTTAACACGCTCTCCGCATTAGGTTGATTAAGCAATGTATTCGCGCTCTGCGCTGGCTTTTCGATACCGAGCAGCGGCTGGCTAGTTCGGCTTCTCTCGTAGCAAATTACGTATTCGACGACGTTTTTTGTTTTTTGTGATAGTGCCGCAGGGGTGCGAGTCCTCACCCAGCTAAAAACGTTGATGAAGTTTTCTTCGCCAAATATCTCGTCCAGCATCATTTTCAGCGCGCCGAGCTCGCCCTGGTCTATGCTGATAAACAGTACCCCATCCGGCGCCATTAGGTTGCGCGCCAATTTCAATCGTGGGTACATCATGTTGAGCCAGTCGGTATGGAAGCGGCCCGATGTTTCGGCATTAGAAATGGTTGGGCGCCCGCCTTCGATCTGCCCTGTTAATTCAAGGTAGTTAGTGATGTTGTCCTGAAAATTATCAGGGTAGATGAAGTCCTTGCCGGTATTGTAGGGCGGATCGATATAGATCAGCTTGACCTTGCCCGCATAGCTCTTCTGCAACAGCTTGAGCACCTCGAGGTTGTCGCCCTCGATCATCAGGTTCTGCGTGGTGTCCCAGTCCAGGCTGTCTTCCGGGCACGGCCGCAGGGTGCCGGTGGAGGACGTGAGCGCCAGTTGGCGGGCACGGCGTTTGCCGTGCCAGTTCAGGCCGTACTTCTCCTCCGCATCCGTCACCGTGGCATCGCTCACCAGGGCTTTGAGCACGTCCACGTTCACGCTGGCGCCGTGCTTGCCCTCGGTCACCAGTTCGGGAAACAGCGCCTTGAGGCGGGCGATGTTGTCCGCCACCAGGTCGGCGGAGCGGGCTTCAGGATCGGTTGCGCTGATTTTCTTCACGGGTTAAGTCTCTGTTGCTTGTGCGTGTTGACGCATGGGTTGCCCTAGAGCCGGGCGCGGGCATCGGCAAGCTGTTGCCGCGCCTGCTGCAGCGCGATGTTCAATTCCACCTGTCGCGCCATTTGCGACGCGCTGCGGGCGGCCTTGTCGAGTTGCTGGATGCGCGCCTGCAGGTCGAGCACGGCTGCCAGCGCCGTTCGGCGGGCCTGTGCCTGGTCCGCCGAGGTGGCCAGTTGGAAGCGTCCGGTATGCTGCGCCGCCTGCAGCGCGATGACGGCGTCCATCCAGCCCTGGTAGAGCGCGAACAGCGAAGCGTTCGGCTGTAGGCTCAGGGCCAGCGCCTGCAGGAAAGCAGCATCTGTGGCGTGATCGCCTACGTCAACGCCAACCGGCTCACCGTCCAGCACGACCTTTTCGGCCTCAGCCTGCGACTGGCGCTTGTGCGCCAGGGATACGCCGGACGCGGGGCCTTCCACCAGCAGCAGCACCGGATACGGGATGGCCCGGTGCACCAGCTCGGTCAGGCGCGGGAAGTGGGCGCCCTCGCGAGGCCGCAGTCGCACGAGGGCGATTTCCAGGTACTCGCGCGTGACATCGCGAAACGGCGGCGTGCCAAGCAACTCGGGCTTGAGCGCGGCCAGCCAGGTGGTTTCCTCCACGCCGTCCTGGATCAGCCGCCGGTCGGCGGCGGTGGGCGCGCCGTGCTCGATCAGCAGCTTCTTGGCGATGCGCTGGTCCACCCACGATGCGGGCGGCAGCTGCAGGGCATCGACGATGGCGTCGACCTTCATGCCCCGCCGTCCGGCAACACCACTAGATAGGCGACCACCTCGAAATCGGCGGAACCGGCGAACTCACCCTTGAGCGCGTACGTGCCGCCCGGCGAGAACAGGCTGGCGACGGCACGTTCTTCACTGCGCCCGACCACGGAGGCCACGGCAGCGGCGAGCAGACGCTGCGCGTCGCGCATGTCGGCGCCGTCGCGGGTCTGCCGGTCGAAGCGCTGGCAGGCGGAGGCGTCGGGCAGGTCGCGGCCGGCCGTGAGCCGTTTCAGCCGATCGAGGATCTGTTTGGTCTGCGGGTAGTTGAGCGCGATGGCGCCGTCCTCGCCGACGTGCACCAGGTAATGCGGCGCCAGCGGGTAGGTGGGATCGGGCGCCTTTTCGCCTTCGGCACGCAGGCAGAACACGATGCCGGGCGGGATCTCCGCCTCGTGCGTGGTGGTGACCGCCATGGCGCCCAGCGGCATGGCTTCGAGCTGGCCGGGATGGGCCTTGAGGTATTCGGCCAGGTCGATGCGGAAGTCGTTGAGCGTGAGATCGGTGATCGACACGCCGCTGGAAAGGTCTTCCAGATCGATGACGGCGTCCTGCAGCTTGAGCAGTTGCTTGCGGCGGTACTCCAGGTCGTTCATGGGGTCGCCGGATTCCACCTGGATGAGGTTTTCCTCGCCGGTGGCGGAGACGTCCAGCAGCACCATGCGGCCGCTGACGCGCTGCTCCAGGTTGATGTATTCGTCCAGCGCCATGTTGGGCCAGAAGTTGACCAGCTGGATCCTTTCGTTGGGTGAGCCGATGCGGTCGATGCGGCCGAAACGTTGGATGATACGCACCGGGTTCCAGTGGATGTCGTAGTTGATCAGCCAGTCGCAATCCTGCAAGTTCTGGCCTTCGGAAATGCAGTCGGTGGCGATGAGCAAGTCCAGTTCGCGTTCGCTGGCCAGTTCCTCCGGGCGTTCTTTCGAGCGCGGCGAGAAGGCGGTCAGCAGCGAGCCCAGGTCGCGGCGCAGGCCGGGCACGGTCGTCTGGTTGCCGCCGGAGCCGGTAACCAATGCGGTATCGATGCCCAGCTCGGCTTTGGCCCAGGGCGCGATGTGCTCGAACAGGTATTTGGCCGTGTCGGCGAAGGCGGTGAAAACGATGATCTTGCGGTTGCCTGGGTTGATCGGCCGGGTGCATTTGTCGGCAATGGTGTCACGCAGGGCGATCAGCTTGGCGTCGCGGGCGGCGTCCACCTGGCGGGCGGAGGAAAGCAGCGTGTCCAGGCGGTTGCGGTCTTCCAGCAGGTCCTGCTTCCAGCGGATGCGGTCGACGTCGCCGAGCAGCACTTTGATGCGCTTGCCGACCAACAGGCTTTCGTAGGCGGGATCCTCGATATCCAGGTCGCCGATGTCGAGCTCTTCGAGTTCCTCTGTGTGGTTCTCGATGCGATCGAGCATGCGCTCGACGTCCTTGAGCTGGCGCTCGACGGTGAGGCGGAAGGAGGACACCGCGCTTTCCATGCGCTTGAGCACGTTGACCCGCAACAGATGGATCAAGCTCTCTTCGCGGTCGGCCTGGCGGAAGAAGCCCTCGCCTCCGCGCACCTCGGTGCTGTATTTGTTTTCGTAGGCCTGCAGCTTGTGCGGCAGCACGTAGCGCAGCGGAGCATAGGCCGCTAGCGTGAGTTTGCGGATTTCGGTGTTGATCTCCGCGATCGATCGGAACTGGCCGGCGGCGTCGACGTCGGCGCGGATGTTGATCGGCCGGCGGCGCGTGGGAAACCGGCCGGTTTCGCTGGTGCCGTAATACTTCTCGATGTGCTTGCGCGAGCGCGCAATGGTGAGGTGGTCGAGCAGCGTGAAGTAGTCCAAGCCCAGCATGTCGATCAACCGCTGCGGGCTGCGCTCGGCCTCAGGCAAATCCAACCAGCGGTTGAATTGAGTCTGTGCCTTGCGCGTGGTGGCCTCGATGCTGGCGATGCCGTGGTCGGCGAGCGCCAGGTCGTCGCCTTCGGTGGCAAAGGCGATCTGGTTGCGCAGATCGGCCAGACGGTTGTTCACCGGCGTGGCCGACAGCATCAGTACGCGGGTCTTGACGCCCTCGCGGATGATGCGTCGCATCAGGCGATGGTAGCGGGATTCCCGATCCTTGTGCGTGGACTTGTTGCGGAAGTTGTGCGACTCGTCGATGACGACGAGGTCGTAGTTGCCCCAGTTGACGTGGGCCAGGTCGATATCACCAGACAAGCCGCCGTCTCGGGACAGGTCCGTGTGATTGAGGACGTCGTAGTTGAGGCGATCCGCGGCCAGGATGTTGCGGCGGTCGTTGGCCTTGTAGAGCGTCCAGTTGTCGCGCAGGCGCTTTGGGCAGAGCACCAGCACCCGGTCGTTGCGCAGCTCGTGGTACTTGATGATGGCCAGCGCTTCGAAGGTCTTACCCAGACCGACGCTGTCGGCAATGATGCAGCCACCGAAGCGGTTGAGCTTGTCGATGGCGCCCACCACGCCGTCGCGCTGGAACTTGAAGAGCTTGTTCCAGACCACCGTCTTGCGAATGCCCGTGGCTGATTTGACGATGCGGTCTTCGTCCAGAAGATCGCCTTTCGAAGCGAACAGCTGATGGAGTACGAGCGCATAGATGGTGTAAGGGGCGCGATGCTCGGCAAGCGCGCGCAATGCGGCCACAAGGCGGGCTTTGGCGTCTTCCTGCTCGTTGAGCGCCGACCACTGCACATCGAACCAGTGGCTGAGCGCGTCACGCTCGGCCTGGGTTTCGGCAACCTGGGTCAAGCTCAACGGATTGCCGGGCACCAGGCCCAAGCCGTCGGTGCTGAAAGAAAGCGTGCCGACAGCCGCGTGGCGGGCCTCACCGCCAACGTCACGCACAACCACGGCCCCCTGTGGCACTTGCCCGCGGGCTTGCCGGATCTCCACTTTGGAGACGACGAGGTCGGCAAAGGACCGCGCCAACGAACGAAGGCGAAGCTGGTTGCGGTGGACCCGGTCGTGGATACCGCCGGAAAACTCGAGATTGGTTTCTTCTGCGGGAATGACGAGCCGCAACTTGCCGCTTTCAAACAAGGGCGCTGACAGCGCTTCGAAGGCGAAAAGCGAAAGGGAACGAGTCATGAGGTCGACCCCGCCATCACGGGTGACCCCATTAAGAACCAGATCCAAAACTCGGTCGCCCCCCTTGCTCCCGATCAACTTCATTCCTGAACTCCATGCCTTTCCGGCGCAGGCGACCGGCAGGCTATCGGCTGTGTGGCTGAGTTCTGAAATGTACCGCCACTTGAGCGCGAATCGGTTGGCCCGACGAGAACAAAAGCGCTTGTTGGAGAGCCGAATGGCTGAAGAAGATGGCGCGCCCGGAGGGATTCGAACCCCCGACCAATGGCTTCGGAAGCCACTACTCTATCCGGCTGAGCTACGGGCGCGTGGTGTTGCGAGGCCGCGCGGGGATCGGTCGATCCGCGGCGGACGGGCAGTATAGCGGAGTTGGGTGGGCGGGTTCATGCCGTTCCCTCTCCTCTTGGGGAGAGGTGCCCGCGCGGCGGGTGAGGGTTCGGGCAAAGTGGGCATGCGCGGGCTGCGCCGGACTTTCTCCGCAGCCCCTCTCCCAGAGGGAGAGGGGAATTTCGTCTACGGCACGGGTGGGGCTTCGGACCAAGCCTTGGCCCCCTCAGTCCAACCCTCTCCCCCATCCTTGGTCAAGGAAGGGGAGAGGGAGCTGGTGGGCGTTACAGCGGCTTGATCAGATCCGCCAGGGTGTCGGGCTTGCTCTTGTCGCGGACCAGGTGCGGGTACTTGAGGCCGTCGTGGTAGTCCACGCGGATGGTCTTGTACTCGTCGAAGTTCTTCACCAGCAGTTCGACCGGCTGGCTCTTGTCCTTCGCCGCGGCGGTGACCGCGTCCTTGATGGCGTCGCCGGAGAACTCCTTGCCGTTGACGGCCACGATGCTCATGGCGGGCGAGAGGCCGGCCTTGAACGCGGGACCGTCCCACAGCACGTCGGCGATCGAGCCGTCCTTGCCGAGCGAGAGGCCGAGCGAGTAGGTCAGGTCGGTGAAGTGGCGACGCGATTCGATCGCCTTGACCGCAGCGGAGGGCTTGTCGGTGTAGACCAGCTTCCAGCCGTGCGAGGCGATGCCGCCGATCAGCGGGCCGTGGCCGTCCAGGCGCGTGCGCAGGTAGCTCTTCCAGTCATACGGCTGGATGTCGTTGAGCGTCTTGACCACGTCCTCGAAGGTGTAGGTGTTGACGCCCCAGTCGCCGCTGTTCATGCCGAAGAAGGCGCGCGCGAAGTCGTCGATCTTCTTCTTGCCGTGCGAGAGCTCGCGCAGCTTGCCGTCGACGTCCAGCCAGATCATCTCGCCGGCCGAGTAGTAGTCCTCGCTGGCCTGGTAGTTGCGGTACGGCAGCGGGCGGCGCTGGGCGATCGGCGGATCGTTGGTGGTGTCCTGCACGTTGCGCCAGCTGGCCAGGCCGGGGCGGCCCTTGTCGTAGGTGGCGGCGACGAAGGCGAGCATGTCCAGCGTCTGCTCGGTATTCCACAGGCCCGAGCGCGCCGCCATGATCTGGCCCCAGAACTGGGTCTGGCCCTCGTACACCCACAACAGGGTGTCGCTCATCGGCACGTTGTAGTTGGGCGTGGTCAGGTCGGCGCCACGACGGTACTTGCCGTCCCAGGAGTGGTTGAACTCGTGCGAGAACAGGTCGCGCGCGTAGACGTTCTTGTCCCACTCGGTGAAGTAGTCGGCGCTGGTGCCGTCCTCGCTGGAACGGTGGTGCTCAAGGCCGTTGCCGCTCATTTTGTCGCTGAGCGAGACCAGGAAAGTGTAGTGGTTGTAGTGGTGCGCGCCGTAGAGCTTGTACATCTGCTGCACCAGCTCGCGATGCGGCTTGAGCTGCTCGGGCTTGATCTCCAGGTACTTCGGATCGTCGGCGACGATCGCCATGTGCACCGGCACCTTGCCTTTCGGATCGAGATCCACGCGCTTGAAGTACTTGCCGGCGTAGATCGGCGAGTCGACCAGGTTGGTGTAATCGATCGGCTTGTAGTTGATCGTGCTGCCGTCGGTGGACGCCACCTCCAACGCGGTGCCCGCCTGCCAGCCGGCCGGATAGGTCACGCTGGCCTGGGCCATGATGCGATTGGTGTAGTAGCCGGCCGGGTACAGCGTGACGGTGTTCCACTGCAGGTTGAGCATTTCCGGCGTCATCACCACGCGGCCCTGCTTGGTGTCCTGCGGCGAGAGGTATTCGAAGTAGGCCTGCACTTCGGTGGCGCCCTGCGGCACGTCGACATGGAAGGCGTAGACGTTGAGCGGGTCGCGCGTCCACGGCAGCACCTTGCCATTGGCCTTGACCACCAAACCGGCGAACTTGTCGATCGGCCCGGTCGGCGAATGGTTGCCGGGGATCCACTGCGGGTAGAGCAGGGTCAGCGGGCCGGGCTGGGCCGGGATGGTCTCGTTGACGCGGAACACGCGGTGCGCGAGATCCGTGGCGTCGACCGAAATCTTGATCATGCCGTTGAACGGCACGTCGCGCGGCGCCGGCACGTCGGCGAAGGCGGAGACGGCGACCAGCGCGAAGCTGGCGGCCAGCAGGGCGGATGCGAGGGGTTTGGTTTTCACGGAAGGGGCTCTCCGGTGGTGGTGCTCGAAACTCACCGGTTCGTCCCGGGCGTAGCGCAGCGAAGTCGAAGGACATCCGCGGCACGCCGGTCCCTCGACTTCGGCCCCTCGGGCCTACGCTCGGGACGGACGGTGAGGGTGGGTTGCACTACTTGCGTGGTGCGGTGATCGCGGTCAGCAGGTCCTTGCCGTCGGCGCGGACCAGGTGCGGGTACTTCAGGCCGCCGTGGTAGTCCACCTCGACGGTGCTGTAGACGTCCACATTCTTGACCAGCAGCTCGATCGGCGCCTTGCCGGCCTTGGCGGCGGTGACGGCGTCCTTCAACGCGTCCGGCGAGTAGTCCTTGCCGTTGACCGCGACGATGGTCAGGCCCGGCACCAAGCCGGCGTCGAACGCGGGACCCTTCCACTGCACGTCGTAGATGTTGCCGCTCTTGGAGGCGGACAGGCCGAGCGAATAGGCCAGGTTGACGTTGTGGCGCAGCGATTCGGCCGCCTTGGTCTCGGCGTTGGGGGTGTCGGTATAGACCAGCTTCCAGCCGCCGCGCTCGATACCATGTTCGGGCAACTGGTCGCCGACGTAGTCCAGCCGCGTACGCAGGAAGGTCTTCCAGTCGTAGGGCTGCACCTGGTTGAGCGCGGCTACCACATCGTCGAAGGTGTAGGTCTTGGTAACGTAGCTGCCGTTGTCCATGCCGAAGAAAGCGCGGGCGAAGTCATCCAGCGAGTGCTTGCCGCCGGAGAGCTCGCGGATCTGCGTGTCCACGTCCAGCCACAGCAACTGGCCTTCCGGATAGAAGTCGGTGCCGCGGCGCCAGTTGCCCCAGCCGCTGCCGCCGAAGTAGGTCAGCGGCGCGGCGTCGGCGGTGTCCTGCAGCGGGCGCCAGTCGCGACCCGTCCGCGCGGACATCGCCGCGGCGATGTTCGCCATGGAGTCGCGGTAGTCCGCGGCCGTCCACATGCCCGAACGGGTGGTGAGCACACCGGCCCAGTAGTCGGTCAGGCCCTCGTAGACCCACAAGAGGTCGTCCTCTTCCACCGTGTTGAAGTCCGGCGCCCACAGCTTGGCCGGGCGGCGGAACTTGCCGCACCAGGAATGCACGTACTCGTGCGGCATCAGGCTCGCCATCAGCTTGTAGGACTTGTCGTCCGTCAGCATGTCGGCCGGCAGGCGGTCGTCGCTGGACTGGTGGTGCTCCAGACCGAAGTGGCCGGTGTGGTCGGACAGCGTGAGCAGGAAGTCGTAATGGTCGTAGTGGTGCGCGCCGAACAGCTTGTTGGCCTGGACGACGAGGTTGCGGTGCTGCTGGAGCTGCTTGTCGTTCAACTTGACCTGGTCCGCCTCGTCGGCGACCACGTTGAGGTGCACCGGCACGCCGCCCTTGGGATCGAGGTCCACGCGGTTGAAGTGCTCGCCGGCAACCAGCGGCGAATCGACGAAGTTGTTGAAGCTGATCGGCTTGAACGTGGTGGTCGCGCCATCGCGCGACTGCACTTCCATCGCCGAGCCGAACTGCCAGCCCCTGGGCAGGGTGACCGTCGGTTGGATCCGGATCTGCCGCGTGTAGTAGCCGGCCGGGTAGAACGCCACCTGGTTGAATTCCACGTCCACCAGGTTCGGCGTGGACGAGGCGCTCGCGCCGAACAGGCCACCCTCGCCCGGCGAGAGGAACTGGAACTGGAGTTCAAGCTGGCTGGCGCCCTCGGGCACGGTCAGGTGCAGCGTGTACATGTCGCGCAGGTCGCGGCGCCACGGCACGCGCTTGCCGCCGGCGGTGATGACCAGGCCGGCGAGGTTGTCGATCGGCCCGGTGGGCGCGTGCTCGCCGGGAATCCACTGCGGGTAGTAGAGCGTGAACGCGCCCGGCTTGGCCGGGATGGTCTCGTGCACGCGGAAGATCTTCTTCGGCGCGTCGCTGAGGTCCACCTTCAGCGTCAGCATGCCCGGATAGGGCTGGTCGACCGGCGGTGCCTTCTCCGCCAGCACCCCGGACGACAAGGCTGCGCCCAGCGCGGCCACCAACAGCTTCGAACGGACATTCTTCACGGGCACTTCCCCTGGCGGACAACTGCCACGCTGGGGCCGCGACGGCAACCCGATAGCCAACATGACAGTCATCCGATGGTAGGACGAAGGTCACGCCCCTCCCCCTGCCAGAGGTCACGCCGGAACCATGCGCCGGCGTGTGGAAAACGCCTCAGTCGCGCCCGTGTTCGAGCCGGCTGTGGCGCATGCCGTAGAGGAAATAGATCGCCAGGCCCAGCACCATCCACGCCACGAAGCGCCAGATCGTCACCGCCGGCAGGCCGCCGAGGAACTGCAGCCGGCCGTCGGTGATCCACGGCCAGCCGGTGATCAGGAACAGCGAGAACAGCATGCCCGCCGGCGCGACCAGCCACAGCGCCGGCGTGCGGAAGCTGCGCTGCAGCTCGGGCTTGCGCACGCGCAGGATCAGCACCGAGGCGCAGATCACGATGAAGGCCGAGAGCGTGCCGATGTTGACCAGTTCGGCCACCTCGCCGATCGGCAGGAAGCCGGCGACCAGCGCGGTGAACACGCCCAGGATCATGGTCGGACGTGCCGGCGTGCCGTACTTCGGGTGCACCTGCGAAAACCACTTCGGCAGCAGGCCGTCGCGCGAGAGCGCGAACCAGATGCGCGCGGCGCCGAGCATGAAGGCGAACAGCACGCTGGTGATGCCGGCGATCGCCGCCACCGAGATGATGCCGCGCACCCAGTCCAGCCCCAGCGCCTTGAACGCCGCATCCACCGGCGCCGGCGAATTGAGCTGCGCATACGGGACCATGCCCGTGAGCACCAGCGATACGGCCAAGTAGAGCGCCATCGACACCGCCAGCGAGAGCAGCACGGCGCGCGGCAGGTCGCGCTGCGGGTGTTTGGCCTCCTCCGCCGCCGTGGTCAGAGTGTCGTAGCCGAACACCGCGAAGAACACCACGCTGGAGGCGGCCAGCACGCCGCCCCAGCCGAAATGGTCGCCGCTCTCGCCGTGCACCACCGGGGGGATGAACGGGTGCCAGTTGGCGGTGTCGACGAAGAACGCGCCCACGCCGATCACCAGCGCCACGCCGATCACCTTGATCACCACCACGGCGGTGTTGAAGCGCGCGCCCCACTCGGTCTTCACCGTGAGCATCACCGCGATCAGCAGCGAAATGGCCGCGGCGATCACGTTGAACACCTTGCCGCTGCCCGGGTTCGCCGGGTCGTAGGCGCCCTGCGCCCAGACCGGCAATTGCACGTGGAAGAGCTGCTCGATCAGCGCCTGCACGTAGCCGGACCAGCCGATCGCCACCACGCCCACGATCAGTGCGTACTCGATCAGCAGGTCCCAGCCGATGATCCAGGCGAACAGCTCGCCGAGCACCGCGTAGCCATAGGTGTAGGCGCTGCCGGTGACCGGGATCAGGCCGGAGAACTCGGCATAGGCCAGCGCCGCGCAGGCGCTGCCGAGGCCGGCGACGATGAAGGAGAGCACCACCGCGGGGCCGGCGTTGACCGCCGCCTGCTGGCCGGCCAGCACGAACACGCCCACGCCGATGATCGCGCCGATGCCGATCGCGGTGAGCTGCCAGAGTCCCAGCACGCGGCGGAAATCCTTCGAACCGCCGGCTTCGGCCTGCAACTGCTCGACCGACTTGTGGCGCACCAGCCTGGCTAGAAAACCCATCGCGTGTCCCCTTCAGAGCGAGCGTCGGATCATAGCGTGCAGTCCGGCGGGCGTAAGCACAGCACGCGACGATCCATCCCCCCGCGAACGCGGGGGGATGGTGCCGACAGGCAGATGGGGCGCTGTTGGGCGCGATGTCCGGGCGAGCTCTTCGCAAGGCCTCCCCCATCCGCCCTTCGGGCACCTTCCCCCGTAAACGGGAGAAGAGTCGATGCGCGCCCCATGGTGGCGGGCACAGCCGGGGACTTGGTTACACGGAGTGGCGGGAATCCCCGCGTGCGCGTAGCAGCAGGCGTTCCGCATCCAGCATGGGCAAAACCAGCGCACTGGCGCCGAACACCAGCATCAGCGCGAGCGCGATCCGTGCATCCAATTGCGGCACGCCGAACCACCGGCCCATGGCCAGCGGCAGCGCCGCCGTACCGAGTACACGGATCGCTTCGGCCCAGCGCGCGCCGCGGCGTCCTTCCATCAGCGCGCCGAGCACGGTCAGGCTGCCGACCAGGTAGGCGGCGTAGGCGAGCAGGGTCGGCAGGCCGGCGCGCGCGCTCAGGTCGAGGAACTGCGTGGCCATGCCCAGCAGCAGCGCGAACTGCAGCAGGCAATAGACCGTGAGCGGACGCGACATGGGCGGGTCGAAACGCTCGCGATGGATGTCGAACGCCGGCTTCGGAAAGCGCGCGGCCACGTCGGCCGGCCGCCAGCCGGGTGGTTTGAGCCAGACCAGCAGCTTGTCGCGCCAGCGCCGCGCATGCCACATGTCCTTCGCGGCCGCCCAGTACACCTCGGCGTTCGCCCACAGCGGGTTCCAGCTGCGCAGCGGCGCGCGGGTGCCGTACACCGGCGGGTCGGCGTCGTCTTCCTCGACGAACGTGCCGAACATGCGGTCCCACACGATCAGGATGCCGCCGTAGTTGCGGTCCAGGTAGCGCTCGTTCACCGCGTGGTGCGCGCGGTGGTTGGACGGCGAGCAGAACACGCGGTCGAACCAGCCCAGCCGCCCGACCTGCTCGGTGTGCACCCAGAACTGGTAGAGCAGGTCGATCAGCGCCACCACCACGAACACTTCGGTCGGGATGCCGGCCAGCGCCATCGGCAGGTAGAACAGCCAGCCCAGCAGTACGCCGCTGCCGGTCTGGCGCAGCGCGGTGGAAAGGTTGTAGTGCTCGCTCTGGTGGTGCACCACGTGCGCCGCCCAGAGGATGTTCACCTCGTGCCCGGCGCGGTGCAGCCAGTAGTAGAGGAAGTCGTAGGCGAGCAGCGCAGCCACCCAGACCAGCACGTTGCCGGCCGGCAGGGTGACGAGGGCGAGGTGCGCGGCGACCCAGGCGTAGATGCCGATGGAAAGCAGCTTGCCGAACACGCCCACGACCTGCGAGATCACGCCCAGGCCAATGCTGCTGACCGCGTCGTTGGCGCGGTAGGCGGTGCGTCCGCGAAGGCGCGCCACCAGCAGCTCCAGGGCGATCAGCGCAAAGAACACCGGCGTGGCCCAGGTGATGATCAGTTCCTGCACGTGCATGGTGCTTGCGGCGAACGCCGTTCCCGGATGGCGGTTCCAGTCTCGCATCCTACCGCGCGGCGCGGCGGTGGGCGGCGACGCACCAGGCCGGCGTCCAGGCAAAGAAAAGGGCCGCAGGAAAACCTGCGGCCCCGGTAGTGCACCGGGCTGCGGACAGCCCGGGTATGGCTTTCGACCTTAGAAGTCGTACGACACGCCGAAGCGGACGTAGCGCGGGGTCTGCGAGCTGTACGGGCGCAGGTAGCTGGCGCTCGCTTCGATCGGGTAGACCTGCGTGGTCTTCTGGCTGTCGAACACGTTGTAGACCATCACGTTGAAGGCCAGGTGCTTGCCCGCCCACTCCGGACGGTACTCGGCGCTCAGGCTCAGGTTGTAGGTCCACGGGTTGCGCGTGGTGCCCGGAGGAGTCGGCACGCCACCACAGAAGTGGTAGTACGGACCGTAGCCCAGACCCGGGTTGGTCTGCTCCTGGCCATAGTAGCCAAGGCAGGTGCGCGGCATGCCCGACAGGATCGACAGGTTGCCCGAGACCATCCACTCCGGGGTGATCTGGTACGAACCATAGGCCTTGATCTGGTGACGACGATCGTTGGACAGGTCGCCGTTGGCGTAGTCCATGACCGCGGCGTAATCCCAGTCCACCGTCGCCGACACGTCGGTCTGGCCGATGTCGGTACGCACCTGGCCTTCGCTGTTGCCGTAGCTGCGCGAGAACAGGTAGTCGATCTTGCCGTACCACTTGCCGTCGAACGGATGCTCCAGGTACAGGTTCAGGCCGTAGTACTTGCGCTTCAGCGAGGTGTTGAAGCCGAAGTCGCCGCGCCAGGTCATCGGCACTTCGTAGTACCCGCCGCCGAGCTTCGGCACCAGGAAGTTCGAGGTCGAGCCCGGGTTGATCAGGTAGCTGGCCGGGATCTGGCTGGCGTCGTAGGTCGCCGGGTCGATGCCCATCGCGTTCATCTTGGCGATGATCGCCGGAGCGTCGCCGACGTCGTCGATCGCATTGCGCAGGTTACGCACGGTCGCCTTGGCACCCCACACCCACGCGTCGCCCAGCTTCTTGTCGAAGCCCAGGATGTACTCGTCCTGGTACTCGGACTTGAGGTTGGTCGAGGCGGCGGTCTTCGGGTCGCGCGGCTGGCCGTACTCGCCGTTGCTGGACAGCGGCTCGCCCGCGCCACGGCTGGTGTCGATCGGGGTCAGGCCGGTCGGGATGCCGTTCTCGTCGATGCCGGTGTAGGTGTAGTACACGCGGGTGTACAGCGAGGTACCGGCCGAACGCAGGGCCACGCTGGTCGGCAGCGCCAGGTAGTAACGACCGGCATTGCCGTAGACCTTGAAGCTGGAGTCGCCGTTGACGTCCCAGCTGAAGCCCACGCGCGGCGCCCACTGCGGCTTGGTCAGGCGCAGGAACGCGTCGCCGCCGCCACCGTAGTTGGTGAACTGGTCGTTGCGCAGGCCGAGCTTGACCAGCCAGCGGTCGTTGACCTGCCAGGTGTCCTCGATGTACTGCGCCTTCTGGTCCACACGAACCGAAGCGTTGTCGTGGTAGCGGTACTGCGCGACGAAGTAGCCACTCTCACCGCCGACGTAACCGGCCGTCGGGGCCACCCACGGCGAGTTGTGCCAGTCGGCGCCCGGCAGCGCGGCGTCCGGACCGCCCACGATGTACTGGGTCGGGTCGGCGTTGCCGTCGGCGTCGGTCACCGGCGGGTTGTACTCCCACGCGTAACCCAGGCCGCCGTCGGGGAACTTGGTGCCCGCGTCGATATTGGCCTGCTTCTGGTTGTCGATACCGGCGGTGATCGTGTGATCGCCGAGGTGATAGCTGACGTCCAGGCGCAGGTTGGTGGTGGTCGAGCGGTGGCCAGGCAGGTTGATCGTCGACACCGTCTGGCTGTTGGTGATCGGGCTGCCGCCGTTCAGCGCCGGGTTCTGGTCCTGCGCGCCGAAGATGTACGGGTAGGTCGGATCGTACCCGGGCGTGTCGCTGTACCAGGTGCCCTTCATCTTGCCGTACATGGCCGACACGGTCAGGTCGTCGGTGATGTAGCTGGTGAACTTGGCCGAGTACAGGTCCGCACCGTTCTTGGTGTGCGTGTCGTAGCTGTTGAAGCCGCCTTCGGTCAACGTGTCGTAGTCGAAGCTGTTGTAGCGGCCTTCATAGGACGACTTGCTCGAAGCGCCGGTCACTTCGAGGATGTTGCTGTCGTTGATGTTCCAGTCGAGCTTGCCGTACCACTTCGGGTTGTCGTAGCGATAGTGGTCGGTGAACGGCGCGACGTTCGAACCGGTGGACTTGCCCTGCTCGCGTTCGGCCTCGACGGCGGCGAACATGAACAGCTTGTCCTTGATCAGCGGGCCGCCGACATAGGCATCGACCGTGGTCACCCAGGTCTTGTTGTCCTGGCGGTACTGGCGCAGGGCGCCGTCGCTGCCGTCGGCATTGACGTAGTGCCAGTTCTTCGGATCGCCCTTGAGCTGGCTCGGGGTCCACTGGATCTGGCCGCCGAAGTGCCACTCGTTGGTGCCGCGCTTGCCGACCTGGCTGATCACGCCGCCGTCGGAACGACCGTAGGCCGCACCGTAGCCGCCGCTGAGGATTTCCTGCTGATCGATGGCGCCGTACGGCAGGCTGATGCCGCCGAAGCCACTGAGCGGGTCAGTCGTGTTGAAGCCGTTGATGTAGTAGGCGTTCTCGGTCACCGAGGAACCGCCGAAGGACACCACCTGGCCGCCCAGCGGGCTCTGGAACAGGGAGCTGCCCTGAACCACGCCCGGGGCCAGCAGCGCGATCGCTTCGGCGCTGCGGGCGAGCGGCAGCTTGGCGAGCTGCTCAGCGGTGATGACGGTGCGCGAGTCGACGCCGGTCACGTCGATCGACGGCAGCGCGTTGGCGCTGACGGTGATCGCCGACAGGTTCTGGGCGTCGGCCGAGCTGGCGGCAGCGAAGGAAACCTGGGTACCGGCGCCCACGCGCAGGGTGACGTTCTTGCGCGAGTCGACGTCCTGGCCATTCTGGCGCAGGGTGACCGTGTAGTCGCCCAGCGGCAGCTGGTTGGCGGCGAAGCGGCCGGAAGCGTCGACCGGCACTTCGCGCGAGAAGCCGGTGCTGTTCTGGATCAGGACGGTTTCGCCCTGGGCGGCCGGTGCATCACCGAAGATGCTGCCGGTGGTCGACTGCGCGAAGGCGACGCCGGCGAAGCCCACGCTCAGGGCGACGGCGAGGGCCGTCCGGCGGATGGCCGGGCGATTGGCAACTTGCAAGTTCATGCAAAAACTCCCCAAAACCTGTTTTGGAATAAAGGACTGAGGCCATCGTCATGCCCCGTGGCAACGAGCACGGTCATCCATCCGCGTCCAAAAACCGGTTTCACAGGAGTGCCTGAGAGAAGCCAGCAACCGCATAGGGGGATCGGTGCTGGCGAGACAGGCTTGTGGGGAAGCGGGACTCGTTTGACTGAACCTTAAGGTCACCACAGCAAAAATTCAACATTTCGCAGAATGCTGCGATTGCCGCACCGCGCAACGACCCAGCGCGGGGTCGTCGGTAAAGAGCGCATCGATGCCCGCCGCGAGGTGCGCGCGGATCTCCGCGATCGAGCCTTCCGCGTTGCGCGAGGCCGGTTCCACGCCGTGCCACAGGCTGCGCGGCAGGAACACGTTCTCCGGACGGAAGGTCCATGCGTGCACCTCCAGCCCGGCCGCGTGCGCGTCGCGCACCAGCGGCGTCGGCGAACCCAGGCGGCCCTCGCCGTCGACCGGCAGGACGGCGCGTGCATTCGGCCCGATGGCGTCGGCGTAGCCGGCCACCTCGCGCAGGCCGGCCGCGGTGAGCAGGTCGGCGTAGCGCAGCGTGCCGCCGCGGGCGCGGACGTCCCAGGGCTGCGCCTCCGGCTCGTCGATCAACTGCAGCAGGCGCACGTTGGGCAGGTCGTCCAGGTCGCGACGCAGTGCGCGCAGGTTGGCCTGCTCGAAGGACTGGATCACCACCGGCACGGCGCGCGTGCAGGCGTGCGCGCGCAGCGTGTCGAGCAGGCGTTGTTCCATCGGCAGGCCCGCCTGCGCGAACCAGGTGCCGTGCTTGATCTCCGGGATCAGGCCGACGGCACCGCCCCGCCGCGCGTTCTCGGCCGCCAGCAGCTCGATGATCTCTTCCAGCGTGGCGACCGCGTGTTGTCCGTCGTGGGAGGTGCCACGCAACGCGGGCAGGCGCTCGCGCGCACGCAGGGTCTTCAGCTCGGCAAGGGTGAAGTCCTCGGTGAACCAGCCCTCGACAAGCTCGCCGTCGATGAGCTTGGTCGTGCGCCGCACGGCGAAGTACGGATGTTCGGCCACGTCGGTGGTCGCGCCGATCTCGTTCTCGTGGCGCGCCACCAGCACGCCGTCACGGGTCATCACCAGGTCCGGCTCGATCAGGTCGGCGCCGTCGGCGATGGCGCGCGCATAGGCGGCCAGGGTGTGCTCGGGCAGGTGCGCGCTGGCACCGCGGTGGGCGATGACCTGGGGACGTGCGGCGAGGGAACGTTCGCTCATGGCGGCAGGCGATCGTGGAGTGGGCTTCAGCCCACCGGCTCGGATGCACCAAGGTGGACTGGCGCCCACCCTACGCGATCGGTCACAGCTTGAGGTAGAGGCGGCGCCGGTCCATCGCCCACACGATCGCCCACCACAGCGCCACGAACGCCACCGCCCAGGCCAGCGAGGCGACGTAGGGACCGGCCAGCGGCGTGAGCCAGCCGGCGAACAGGTGCCGGTACAACGGCTCCTGCCAGCCCAGCGCCGGGAGCAGGATCTGCATCAGCTCCGAGCCGGCGTAGGCGGCAATCGCGTTGACGCCGAAACGGCGCCCCAGCGCCGGCCAGCCGCGCCGGTCGACCAGCCAGTGGCAGGCGAGCAGCGCCAGCATCGCCCAGCCGCCGGTCCACAGCACGAACGAGGGCGTCCACAGGTTCTTGTTGAGCGGCATCCACACCGACCACGCCGCACCGAGCGCCAGCGCGGCCGCGCCGGCGGCGAACAGCCGCCTGAGCTGCGCCGCGCGCAGCCACACGCCAGCGCACAGGCCGAGCAGGCTGCTGGCGACCGCCGGCAGCGTGGCCGGCAGGCCTTCGGGATCGTGCACTTGGCCGGTGGCGGGGTTGTGGTCCCACACGTACGGGCCGAACACGGCGCCATCGATGTGGTCGACGATGTTGTCCCACTTGGCCAGCGTGCCGCCCGACAGCAGCAGGATCGTGTAGCCGGCCAGCAGCGCCACGATGGCGATCCACCACGCGCGCCGCGGCGTGTAGATGGCGAACGCCGCCACGATCGCGAAACACACGCCGATGCGTTGCAGCACGCCCGGCCAGCGCATCTCCCGCCCCGGCAGCCACCAGGCGGCGAGCGCATTGATCGCCAGGCCCAGCGCGAGGATGCGCAGCGCCCGCCACAGCGCCGCATCGCGCAGCCGGCCGGGCGCCACGCCCTGTTCCAGCCGCGGCAGGATCGCCAGCGCCACCGACACGCCCATCACGAACAGGAAGAACGGGAACACCAGGTCGGTCGGCGTACAGCCGTGCCAGGCGGCGTGTTCCAGCGGCCGGTACACGTGGTCCCAGTCGCCCGGGTCGTTGACCAGCAGCATGCCGGCCACGGTGAGGCCGCGCAGGGCGTCGAGCGAGGCGAGGCGGCCGGCCGAGGCGCTCATGCCCATGGCCTGCCGCCGCGACCGCCGCGGATACGGCGAATCAAGGTTTCGCTTCCAGCGACACGCGGTCCAGCGCGTACAGCGGGCCGTCGATGGGCGCGGTGTAGACCAGGCACAGGCCGTGCTCGCCTTCCTGCGCGGGCAGCTTCGCGTCGAGCCCGAACCGGCGCGGGCTGTGCTTCGGATCGGGCAGCGGCAGGCTGGCCAGCACCGGCCCGTCGCAGCGGTCGGCGTGCACCACCAGCTCGCCAAACGGCGTGGCGTGCGGGCGCGAGACGACCAGCTTCTGCTCGTGCGCCAGCGCGAAATTGCGGGGCAACCGCACCGCGTCGACGTGGATCGCGCCGACGCCGTCCATCAGCGTGGGCGGGAACCGCTGGCAGGTATCGAACAGGTTCACCGCATAGACCGGCTGGGTGCTCGTCGCGTCCGGCGTCGGCTGCAACAGCAGGCGGAAGTCGCTGCCGGGGCAGTTCGCCAGCGCCGTGCCGGGCAGCGAAAGCAGGCTGGCGCGGTCCAGCACGCGCTCGCGCGGCGCGGCCAGCGCGCTGCCGTCATCGGCGAAGCTGGCGGCACGCACGGTGGCCGGCAGCGTCACGTTGAACGGCGCGCCGTAGCGCGGCGAGGCCGGCGTCGGCGCGCTGCCGTCCAGCGTGTAGTGGATCGCGCCGAAGTCGGCCTGGTTGGCGAGCGTGACCGTCGCCTTGCCGGTGGCCAGCGCCACGTTGCGGTCGGCGCCGATGTCCACTGCGAAGGCGCTGTCGGCCACGTTGACGTGCTGCGCACGGTAGCGCGCCATCTGCGCCGGCAGGCGGGCGAGGAAGCCGGGCCAGTCGCGGCCGGCGGCGGGCGACCATGCCACTTCGCTGAGCGCGTCGAGCCGCGGGAACACCTGGTGCTCGACGTGCGCCATGGTGGGCATGTGCTCGGTCCAGGCATTGGCCTGCACGCCCAGCACGTGCTTCGCCTGTGTCGCGTTGAGCACGCCGGGCACGACCTCCAGGCCGTACACGTCCTGGAGCGATTCCACGCCGTACCGGCTGGCGTACTCGCCGGGCAGGTCGCTCTGCACGTGGTCGAAGTACAGGTCCGGCGAGGGCGACATCACCACGTCGTGGCCCAGCAGCGCCGCCTTGATCGCGCCGTCGATGCCGCGCCAGGACATCACCGTGGCGCCGGCCGGCAGGTTGTCGCCCTCGAGGATCTCGTCCCAGCCGATCAGCTTGCGCCCGTGCTGTTCGAGGTAACGGCCGATACGCCCGATGAACCAGCCCTGCAGCGCGTCCTCGCTGGTGATGCCCAGCTCGCGCATCTTCGCCTGCACCGCGGGCGAGGCCTGCCACTGGTCCTTGATCGCCTCGTCGCCGCCGACGTGGATGTATTGCGAGGGGAACAGTGCCATCACCTCGTCGAGCACGTGGTCGATGAAGGCGAAAGTGTCCTCGTCGACGTTGTACAGCCAGGGGTTGATGCCGGCATCGGCGGACACCTGCGGCCGCTTGCCGGTGACGCCGATCTGCGGATACGAGGCCACCGCCGCCTGCGCGTGGCCAGGCATGTCCAGCTCCGGCACGATGGTGACGTGGCGAGCGGCGGCGTAGGCGACCACCCGGCGGATCTCGTCCTGCGTGTAGAAGCCGCCGTAGCGCTTCGGCTCGCCGTCATGGCCGGCGTCCGGCGGCGTGCGCCAGGCGCCGATCCGGGTCAGCTCGGGATAGCGCTTGATCTCGATGCGCCAGCCCTGGTCGTCGGTTAGGTGCCAGTGCAGCACGTCGAGCTTGTGCTGGGCCATCTGGTCGATCAGCCGCTCGACCTCGGCCACGCTCTGAAAATGCCGTGCCGAATCGAGCATCAACCCGCGCCAGGCGAAGCGCGGCCAATCCTCGATGGCGAGCGCAGGCACCGCCACCGCGCCCTGCCCGGCGTCGGGCGTCAGCAACTGGTAGAGCGTGACCGCGCCATGAAACAGCCCGGCATCGTCGCGCGCCGCCACCTCGATGCCCTTGGGCGTGACGTTGAGCGCGTAGCCGCCGGCCTGCGCCACGGCGGCCTGCGGGTCGCGCCTGAGCACGATCGCCGGCGCGCCGCCGGCGTCGCGGGTGATGGAAAGCTTCAGCCCGCGCGTGCGCGCGAGCAGGTCGACCAGGTACTGCGCGGTCTGCCGGGTGGCGGCATCGCGGCTGGCGAGCACCAGCGGCGTATGCGCATCGACAGTGAAGCCGCCCGGCTGCAACTGGAGTTGTGCGGGCAGCGGAATCAGGGAAGGCGCCGGCTCGGCGGCAAACGCCGCGCGCGAAGGCAACAGGGCGAATGCAAGCAACAGACACGCGCAACGGAACGGCACGCAACGGAACAAGAACGGTCGGCGCATCATCGGCATCTCCTTGGGATGGCCCAGCATGCCATCGCCGCGGCCTGCGCAAAAAAAAGGGCCCGAAACGTGCAGACCGGGCCCGAGCGGGGAGAGCGCAGGCCGTCCCTGGCCTGCGTGACATCGCGGTGGATCAGAAGCTCAGGTGCGCGTTCAGGTAGTACTGGCGGCCGTTCTCGTAGAACGAGGTCGGAATGGTCGCGCTCTGGTAGTACTTGATGGTCGGGTTGTTGAGGTTCAGCGCATCCAGGCTGAAGCTCAGCCAGTCGGTCGCCTTGTAGCTGAGCGAGGCCGACAGCGTGCCGAAGCTGTCCTGGTAGTACGGGTTGGTGCCGGACAGGCCGATCAGGAACGACGAGCGTCGGGTGTAGCTGACGCGGGCGCCGAAAGTATCGTTCTCGAAGTAGGCACCGACGTTGTAGGTGTTCTTCGAGGTGCCCAGCAGGTGGTCGCTGCCATCGGCCCAGGTGAAGTCCGAGCTGCCGTCGGCATAGGTGTAGTTGGCGCTGACGCCGAAGTACTTGCCGAGCGGCTGGTCGTACGCCAGTTCCACACCGCGGACCTTGGCGTCGGCGTTGATCGGCATCGAGATCTGGTAGGTCTCGAGCTGATGGGTCAGTTCGCTGAACAGCTGCTGGTTCTGGACGCCGTAAGCCACGTAGTCCTTCATGTTCATCGAGTACGCGGTGGCCGACAGCAGGCCGCGCGGCATGAAGTACCACTCCAGACCCGCGTCAACATTGGTGGAGATCACCGGCTTCAGCTTCGGGTTGCCGCCGCCGCCGGTCTTGTTGAGGTCCGAACCGTAGGACGAGGCGCCCAGCGCGGAGTAGTCCGGCAGGGTCTGCGTCTGCGAGGCGGCCACGCGCAGCACCAGATCCTCGGAGAGGTTGAACTTCAGGTTCGCGCTCGGCAGCACGCGGCTGTACTTGTTGTCGTAATGGCGGCGATCCCACGCGCCGAACAGGCTGCTCACGTCGGGGCTCACCGTATCGGCGAAGTAGGTGTCGATGCCCTGCTTGATGTTGACGTAGCGCAGGCCGGCGTTGCCGCTCCAGTTCTCGCCTTCGAAATTCACCTGGAAGTAGGCGGCGAAGTTCTTCTCGTCCACGCTCCACTCGGCGCCGTAGTTGTGGCGGCCGGTGGGGCCGTCGTTGTTGGACAGCCAGGTGGAGTTGGCCACGATCGCGCTCTTCAACGCATCCGGCGTGAAATACCACAGGTCGCGCGGGAAGGTGCCGCCGATGCCGTCGGCGAAGCCGCTCGGGTAGTTGGCGGTGGCGCCGTTCTGCAGCGCCGACCAGATATCGCCCGGCGAGGCGCCCTCGGGCGACTGCGCTTCGCGGTCATGCTTGGCATAGCGCACGCCATAGTCGAACGACTGCACTACGCCGGCGTTGAAGTACTGGGTGAAGTCGGCAGTGAACCAGTTTTCCTTGTCGACCGCGCGGACTTCCTGGTTGCCCCAGGTGCCGAAGCCGGTGACGCCGGCCGGGCT
Organism: Frateuria sp. YIM B11624; assembly: GCF_049727805.1. NCBI lineage: Bacteria > Pseudomonadati > Pseudomonadota > Gammaproteobacteria > Lysobacterales > Rhodanobacteraceae > Frateuria > Frateuria sp. YIM B11624. The sequence goes on along the minus strand of NZ_JBCNYA010000002.1, from coordinate 40,130 downwards.
GATGTCGCCGCCCACGCTCCAGTCGATCGGCGCGCTGTTGCCGTGGGTGGTCCAGCTTGCGCCGCCGCCGTTGGCGGCGGTCACCTCGGCGATGAACTGGCGCGGCGTCTCGCCCACGCCCTTGGTCGTACCGGCCTGGAACTTGGCCGATACGTTGTCGGAGACGTTCCAGTCCGCGTCCAGGGTGTAGTACTGCGTCTTGGACGAGGCCTCGCGGTAGATCATGTCGTACACGACGTAGTTCGTGCCCGGCACGCCCGCGTAGGTGGCGTTGGTCAGCACGCCGTCCTGCACCGTGTAGCCGGGCTCGGGGGCCTGGCTGGTCGCGAAGTTGCCGCCCCACAACATGAAGTTGCGGTTGTAGTTGTTCGCCTTCATCTTCGAATAGAAGCCGCTCGCGCCCAGCGTCAGGTCGTCGCTGGGACGGAACTGCAGCTCGACCAGGCCGCCCTTGCGGTCGCGCACCTGTTCGAACAGGGTCGAACCCAGCAGGCCCGGCACGCGCACGCCGGCCAGGTCGGGGTTGCTCTGCGCCAGCGCGGAGGTCGGGTCGATCACCGCGAAGCCGCCGGGGATCTCCTGTGCCTCGCGGCGCAGGTGGCGCTTCTGCTTGAACGCCTGCACCATCACGCCGAACGTGCCGTCGGTGTTCTTGTAGTTGAACAGGCCCGAGAACTGCGGATCGCTCTTTTCCGGCGCATCGGCGTAGACCGCGCCGGCGCTGAGGTTGGTCGTGTACTGCTTCTCGAAGTCGAGCGGCTTGCGCGTGATGATGTCGACGTTGCCGGTGGTGCCGCCGTCCTGGAAGCGCGCCTCGGACGACTTGTGCACTTCCACCCGGCTGACCAGCTCGGACGGCAGCAGGGTGTAGCTGACGCTGCGGCCGACGTTGTTGCCCTGGCTGAGCACGAACCAGTCGGCCGAGCCCACGCCGTGGCCGTTGATCAGGGTCTGGGTCAGGCTCGGGCTAGTGCCGCGCAGGCTGACGCGGTCGGCTTCGTCGAAGCCGCCTTCGTCGGCGCTGGACGAGCTGATGTTCACGCCCGGAAGGCGCTGCAGGGTGTCGGCCACGTTGTGCGCCGGCAGCTTGCCGACGTCCTCGGCGGTGACCACTTCCATGGTGGAATTGGAGTCGCGCTTGATGTCCAGCGCCTTCTCCACCGAACCGCGGATGCCGGTGACGGTGATGGTGGACAGCTGCTTGATCCTGTCCTTTTCGGCCTGCGCCTTGGACGCCTGCGTGGTGGCGTCGGCGCCGGTCGTGGTCTGCGCCGCATCCTGCGCATGCAGCGCACCGGCGAGGCACAGGCTGGCGAGAATGCTCGCGGCTAACAGCGTTTTGCGGTGTGACATGGTCGTCCTCCCCTCAAGAAGTCCAGCGCCGTGTGATGGTTGGGGCGCCGCCTGGTTGTATGGGCTCGCGCCCGGTCGATTTGCAGTTGCTCTTTGAAGTCAAGCTCACCCGGGCACGACGTGTCCGGCGATGGCCAGGCCGGCCGCGCCGATCACGCCGTGCTGGCCGTGTTCCATCAGTCGTACGGGAACCTGCTGCAGGAACGGGCGCATCACGCCCTTGTTGAAGAAGCGCTCGCGGAACGAACTGGCGAGCAGCAGCTGGCGAATCTGCGGCAGGATGCCGCCGGCGAGGAACACGCCGCCGCGCGCGCCGTAGAGCAGCACCAGGTCGGCGACGAAGCTGCCGAGCAGGCCGCAGAACACTTCCAGTGTCTCGACTGCCGCCGCGTCGCTGCGCATCAGCGCCGCATGGGTGATCGCGTTGGGCTCGCGCAACGTCGCGGGGACGTCGCGCAGGGTGCAGATCGCGCGGTAGAGGTTGCGCAGCCCGGGACCGGACAGCGCGTACTCGAAGGAGACGTGCGAGCGCTCGCGCGCGAACAGCCTGAGGATCTCGATCTCGCGCTCGTTGCCGGGCGCCAGCGCGATCTGTCCCGCTTCGGTGGCCAGAACCGTCGCATGCGGCTGGCCCGGCAGCAGCACCGCCGAACCCAGCCCCGTGCCGGGGCCCATCACCAGCACCGGGCCCTGCTGCGGCGGTGCGCTGGTTTCGATCACCGGCAGCGTGTCGGCGTCGGTGAGGAACTGGGTCGCCCAGGCGACCGCCTCGAAATCGTTGATCACCGCCAGGTGGTCGAGCGCGAGGTTGTCGCGGATGTCGCGGATCGACACCGGCCAGGCCAGGTTGTCGTTGACGATGGCGTCGTCCAGCACGTAACCGGCGCTGGCCACCACGCACTGGTCGATCGCGGCCGGCGCGTCGAGGTAGGTGACGAAGTGCTGCAGCACCGCGGTGAGGCTCGGCCACTCGGCGCAGGCGTAGCGCTGGTAGCGCAGCACGGTGACCGGGCTGGCGCCGTCGGGCCGGCGGCTGAGCAGGCCCACGCGCGCATGCGTGCCGCCGACGTCGGCCGCCAGCAGCAGGGCTTCCTGCGGCAGGCGCTGCGGCGCACTCCTTGGGTTGGCGACCTCGGCCACGCGACTCCTCCCTTCCCCGTCCGCCCGGCGTCGGAGGACGCCAGCCGGGCCGGAGTCTGGACAGGCATGACAACGTTGTCAACGCGTTTCGCCGACATTTCCGGAAAGTGATTTCACGCACTGCAGCACGAACGCCCCGGATTACCTGTCACGGCTTGCGAAAATCCCCGCGAAAGGCCTCTACGTGGCTGGATCATGCCGTCGGCGCATATCCGTTTCCGGGCGTGGCGCAATGCATCAGGAAAAGGTCCGGATAGGCCATTGGATGGGCGCTTTTCCGGGTCGGCGCGTATGCCAGACAAAGACATAAATTGACAACGTTGACGCACGAGGCCATAAAGCCGGGCGGGGGAGTGGCCGCAGCGGCGGCGCTCGCATTGGTCATGCGTTTGCCTATTTCAGGAGTGCCGTCCATGTCGTCCACCACGCTTGCGGCCGATCACCCCAAGCCTTCGACGCTGGGGCCGATGCTGGTCATCGGATTGCTGTTCTTCATCTTCGGCTTCGTGACCTGGCTCAATGGGCCGCTGATCACGTTCGTCAAGCTGGCGTTCCAGGTGGAGGACGTCTACGCCTTCCTGGTGCCCTTCGCCTTCTACATTTCCTACCTGGTGTTCTCGCTGCCGGCGTCGGTGGTATTGCGGCGCACCGGCATGAAGAAAGGCATGGCGCTGGGCCTGTTCGTGATGGCGATCGGCGCGTTGGCGTTCGGCCAGTTCGCCACCATGCGGGTGTTTTCCGGCGCGCTGGTGGGCCTGTTCGTGATCGGCGCGGGACTGTCGATCCTGCAGACCGCCTCCAATCCCTACATCAGCATCCTGGGCCCGATCGAAAGCGCCGCGCAGCGCATCGCGATCATGGGCATCTGCAACAAGTTCGCCGGCATCCTGGCGCCGATCGTGATCGGCTCGCTGGTGCTCTCGGGCATCGGCGACATCGACGCGCAGGTGCAGGCGGCGGCCACACCGCAGGCGCGCGAAGCCCTGCTCAATGCGTTCGCCGCCAAAATCCATGCGCCCTACCTGGGCATGGGCGTGCTGCTTGCGCTGCTGGCGGTGTGGATCCTGCGCTCGTCGCTGCCGGAGATCCGCCCGGCCAGCGCCAACAGCGAAGCGCCGACCGGCCACGCGGGCAGCAGCATCCTGGGTTTCCCGCATCTGTGGCTGGGCGTGCTGTGCCTGTTCCTCTACGTCGGCGTGGAGGTGATGGCCGGTGACGCGATCGGCACCTACGGCGCCGGCTTCCATCTGCCGCTGGACCAGACCAAGTTCTTCACCGCCTTCACCCTGGGCGGCATGCTGCTGGGCTACCTGGCCGGGCTGGTGCTGATCCCGCGCTTCATCTCGCAGCAGCGCTACCTGGCCGTCTCGGCAGTGCTGGGCGTGCTATTCAGCGCGTGCGCCTATGCCACCCACGGCTACCTGTCGGTGGGATTCGTGGCGGCGCTGGGTTTTGCCAACGCGATGATGTGGCCGGCGATCTTCCCGCTGGCGATCAATGGGCTGGGCCGGCACACCGAGGCCGGCTCGGCGCTGCTGATCATGGGCATCGCCGGCGGCGCGGTGGTGCCTCAGCTGTATGCGCACCTGAAGGCCTACTTCGACTTCCAGGCGGTGTTCGCGGCGCTGATGGTGCCGTGCTACCTGTACATCCTGTTCTACGGCCTGCGCGGCTACCGCGTGGGCCTGCGTGACGGCGATGGCGCGTCCGCTCGGTGAGGGCGCCGCCACGCCGGCATGGCGCTGGGCTAGGATGGCGCGCCGATCCGAAGGAGAGCCCGTCGTTGCTGCACGCCACCATCAAGGACGTCGCCAAGCGCGCTGGCGTGTCGCTGAAGACGGTCTCGCGGGTGATCAACCGCGAAGCGTCGGTGCGCGAGGACACGCGCGAGAAGGTCGAGCGGGCGATCGAGGCGCTGGGCTACCGCCCCAACCTCTCCGCGCGCAGCCTGCGCGCCGCGCACTCCTACGCGATCGGGCTGGTCTACGACAACCCGAACGCGCACTACGTCATCAGCATGCAGAATGGCGTGCTGTCGGCCTGCCGCGAGCGCGGCTTCGGCCTGCAGATCCATCCCTGCGACTCGACCTCGCCGAAGCTGGCCGAGGAGCTGTGCGCGCTGGTGCGCCGCTCGCGCCTGGCCGGGCTGGTGCTGGCGCCGCCGATGTCCGAGCAACCGCAACTGATCGCCACGCTGAAGGCGCACGACATCTGCTTCGTGCGCATCCTGGCGGCGCGCCACGATCCGGCCGATGGTTCGCCCTGCGTGTGGGTGGACGACCGCGACGCGGCCTACGCGATCACCGAGCACCTGATCCAGCTCGGCCACACGCGGATCGGCTTCCTGTGGGGCGAACCGCACCACCGCTCCAGTCCCGAGCGCTACCAGGGTTATGCGGACGCGCTGAAGGACTACGGGCTGCCGCTCAACAAGAAGCTGATCCTGCCCGGCCGCTACGCCTTCGACGACGGCTTCCGCGGCGCGCGCAAGCTGCTCGCGCTGAAGGAGCCGCCCACCGCGATCTTCGGCAGCAACGACGAGATCGCCGCCGGCGTGCTGGCCGCGGCGCGCTCGGCCGGGCTGGACGTGCCGTGGGATCTCTCCATCGCCGGCTTCGAGGACAACCCGTTCTCCAAGCAGGCCTGGCCGGCGCTGACCACCGCGCGGCAGTCGACCGCCGAGATCGGCCGGCATGCCGCGCTGCGGCTGATGGCCGAGCTGCAGCAGGGCGAATCGGCGCCGGACACCGCCAACGAGGGCTTCGTGCCGGAACTGGTGGTGCGCGGGTCGACGGCGCCGCCGCGGAAGGGCTGAACAGGCCACGCGCGGACAGGCCCCCGGCCTTTCACACGTCCCGTCCCGCGCGATCGCTTACCCGCTCCGTCCCTTGCCAACGGTGGGGCACCTTCTCCCGCAGGGAGAGGGAACGCACACCTGCCCTTTCCCGGAACACGCCATGAAATCACCCCAAGACACCCTGATGTACCAGGAGGCGCACGCCGCCGCCGACGTCATCGCGCACCAGCTGGCCGCCAACGCCGGCGTGCTGGCCGAGCTCGGCGAGCGCCTGCGCGCGCAGCCGCCGCGCTGCATCGTCACCTGCGCGCGCGGCAGTTCAGACCACGCCGCCGCCTACGCCAAGTACGTCTTCGAGACGCGCCTGGGCGTGGTCACCGCCTCCGCCTCGCCGTCGGTGGCCTCGATTTACGACGCGCCGCTGCAACTGGAAGGCGCGCTGTTCCTGGCCATCTCGCAGTCGGGCAAGAGCCCGGACCTGCTGCTCAGCGTGCAGGCCGCCAGGGCCGCCGGCGCGCAGGTGGTCGCGCTGGTCAACGACACCGACTCGCCGCTGGCGCAGTCGGCCGACACCGTGGTGCCGCTGCACGCCGGCCCCGAGCGCAGCGTGGCGGCGACCAAGAGCTATCTGGCCACGCTCTCGGCGGTGCTGCAGCTGGCCGCCTGCTGGAGCGGCGACGAGGCGCTGCACGCCGCGCTGGACCGCCTGCCCGCCGACCTGCGCCAGGGCTGGGAGGCCGACTGGTCCGCGCTCGGCGAAGGTCTGCTCGCGGTGCACAACCTGTTCGTGGTCGGCCGCGGCTACGGCTTCGGCGCGGCGCTGGAGGCGGCGCTGAAGTTCAAGGAAACCTGCGGCCTGCACGCCGAGGCGTTCAGTTCGGCCGAGGTGCGGCACGGGCCGATGGCGCTGGTCGGCGAGGGTTTCCCGGTGCTGGTGTTCGCGCAGGCGGACGGCTCGCTGGAAGGCACACTTGGCGTCGCCAGCGAGTTCCGCACGCGCGGCGCGCGCGTGTGGGTGGCCGCGCCCGGCGCGAGCGGCCCCGACGCGCTGCCGTTGCCGGCCGGCGTGCCGGCAATCACCACGCCGCTGCTCGCCGTGCAGAGCTTCTACCGCGCCACCGCCGCGCTTTCACTGGCGCGCGGCTACGATCCGGACGTTCCGCCGCATCTGCGCAAGGTCACGGAGACGCTGTGATGTCCGAACCGCTGCTCGCTCTCGTCAACGCCCGCGTGCTGGCCGACGAAGGCCTGCGCGAGGACGTCGCGGTGCTCGTGCGCAACGGCCACGTGCTCGCGCTGGCCGGCATGGACGATCCGCGCCTGGCCGAGGCGCCACGCCACGACCTTGGCGGCGCGCTGCTGCTGCCCGGTTTCATCGACGTGCAGGTCAACGGCGGCGGCGGGCTGTTGTTCAACGACGCGCCCACCGTCGAAACGCTCGAAGGCATCGCCGCCGCGCATCGGCGTTTCGGCACCACCGGCCTGCTGCCGACGCTGATCACCGACACCGCGCCGAAGATGCGCGCCGCGCTCGACGCCGTCGACGCGGCGATCGCGCGCGGCGTGCCGGGCATCCTCGGCATCCACCTGGAAGGCCCGTTCCTGGCGCCCGCGCGCAAGGGCATCCACGACGCCTCGCTGTTCCGTACGCCTGACGCCGATGACCTGCTCGCGCTCACCGCGCAGCGCCGCGGCGTGGTGATGCTCACCCTCGCACCGGAGCGTGTCGACCCCAGCGTGATCGCGCGCCTGGCTGCCGCCGGCGTGCGCGTAGTCGCCGGCCACACCGCCGCCGACTACGCCACCACGCGCGCGGCGCTGGACGCCGGCGTGTGCGGTTTCACCCACCTGTACAACGCGATGACTCCGCTGACCAGCCGCGAGCCCGGCGTGGTCGGCGCCGCGCTGGACGATGCGGCGAGCTGGTGCGGGCTGATCGTCGACGGTCACCACGTACATCCGGCCTCGCTGCGCGTGGCGATCAACGCCAAGCCGCCGGGCAAGTGCGTGCTGGTCACCGATGCGATGCCGCCGGTCGGCAGCGCGCGCCCGGATTACGTGCTCAACGGGCAGACCATCACCGCGCGCAACGGCATCTGCATGAACGACGCCGGCGTGCTCGCCGGCAGCGCGCTGGACATGGCCGGCGCCGTGCGCAACACGGTCAACCTGCTCGGCCTGCCGCTGGCCGAGGCCTCGCGCATGGCCAGCGCCTACCCGGCCGAATGGCTCGGCCTCGAACAGACCCACGGCCGCATCGGCCCCGGCCAGCGCGCCGACTTCGCGGTGCTCGACGACACGCTTCACGTGCGCGAGACGTGGGTCGGTGGGGTGCGCTGGGCGGCCTGAAGGTCCCGGCCGGCGCGGCCGGCCGGGACGCGGGAACTCAGTGCTTCCTGAGGTTCCCGAGCATCGGGTCCACCACGTTCGGCGGCATCGCCCCACCCGTGCACTGGATGTAGGCCTGGTCGCAGAAGGCGGATTGCCTTGGCGTGGTCGCCTGCGCCTTGCAGGTTTCCCAGTTGGTCAGGCACGACCCCGGATAAGCCTGGGCGACCTGGTCGGGAAGGAACGCCGAGGCGGCAGCCATGGCCGCGATCGGCAGCACGATCGTCACGATCTTGCTAAGCATGCTCGAACTCCTTTCAGCAAGTTTCCCCCTGCCTGGCCGAAGTAGCACGCGCTTCCGACTACCGGCAACCGACGGGCGGCCGAACGGCGAACCTTGCCTCAGTCCTGCCGCAGGGCGAACGTCGGCCCATCAAACCCTGACACGGTGGACGGAAGCCCGCTCTACGGATTCGCCGCAGGTTCCAGCCCGCCCGCACGCAGGTCGCGGCCGGCGATGCGCAGGCTGCGCGTGAGGTAACCGCGCAGCGCCGGGTCGGGCGGCTGCGGCGCCGCGCCGCCGAGGTGGCGGTGCAGCATCAAGGCAAGCAGGTACAGGTACGCCTCGTGCGCCAGCGGCTTGTCGTTGTGGTGGCCGGCCTGCGGATCGACCAGCAGGCTCACGTCCTTGCCCTGCAACCGCAGGCGGGCGGCATAGCCGAGCACGCCGCGCAGCGCCACGCGCTTGTCCTCGCCGCCGGCGAACAGCAGCAGCGGCCGGTTCATGTCGCCGGCATGCGCCAGCGGCGACTGCGCGTGCAGGCGCGCCATCGCGGCGGCATCGCGGGGGTCCACCGACAAGGCCTTGAGCCAGTCCTCGAACGGGATGTAGCGCGACAGGGCGAGCGCCTCCGGCGTGCGGCCGATCCAGCGCAGGTCCCAGCCGAAGTCCGGCGGCGGCACGATCGCCACGCCGACCTTGAACAGCTCCGGCTGGAAGGTCACCCCGAGCAGCGTCGCGTAGCCGCCGAACGAGGCGCCGGCGATGCCCACGCGATCGGCGTCACCGATGCCCTGCGCCAGCAGCCAGCGCACGCCCTCGACGATGTCCTGCTGCACCCGCCCGTTGCCGAAGTCGCCGTGCGCGGCAAAGACGTAGGCGCGGCCGTAATGGGTCGAGCCGCGGAAGTTGGGCTCGAACACCGCATAGCCGCGGTTGGCCAGGAACTGGCTGTAGCCGGTGCCGAAGGCGTCGGGACGGGCGGCATCCCACGGCCCGCCGTGCACCACCGCGACCAGCGGCAGCCGCGCCGGATCGGCGCCGGGCGGCAGCCACAGGAAGCCGTGCACGCGCATGCCATCGGACGCGCGCCAGGCCATCGGCAGTTTGCGCGCCATGGCCGATTCGGGCAGCCACGTGGCCGGACGATCGTCGCGCTCATCCAGCGGGGGAAAGTCGAGGATGTCCGTGAACGCGCCATCGCGCGTGTCGTACAGGTGCCAGCGCTCGCCCTGCAGCGTGCTGGCGCGCTCGTCGACCAGCCAGTGCGACGCGCCGACCGTCAACGCCAGGTTGCGTCCGGGGTAGCGCGCCTCGATGGCCGCGAGGTGGCGACGCGCGTCCTCGTCCAGGCCATGGTTCGCCGCCACCGTGCCGCGGTAGCTGGCCAGGCGCGGCGTGCCGTCGCGCGGATCGGGCGCCACGGCGTCGAGGTCGGCCTCGCCTCGCGGGTCGACGTGCAGCGTGTGCAGCGAGCCGTCGGGTTCCAGCCGCAGCAGCCGGTAGAGATCGCCGCCGACGTCGCCCCGCAGCAGCAGGCGGCCCTGCGCATCGGTGAGCGGCAGCGGATCGCAACGCTGCAGCCGCACGCAGCGCAGCACTTCGTGCAGGCTGCCGTCGGCCGCCACGCGATGGATCACCAGCGCCTCGCCCTCGACCCGCTCGACGAAGGCCAGCCGCCCCGTGCGGTCGAAGGCAACGCCCGCAAGCTGCCGCCCATCCGCGCGCAGCAGGCTGCGTTGGCCACGCATGTCGGCGCGCAGCAGCTGCCAGCGCTCGGGCGCGTCCGGCGTGGCCGGCAGGTGCTCGCGCAGCAGCACCGCGGCCGGCTGCAGCGGATCGACCATCCACAGCTCGCGCCGCTCGCGGCCGCCGAGCGTGGCGACGATGCCCGAACCACCCTGCCCGGCCGCCGCGACGGCAAAGAGCTGGCGCGGCGATTCGAGCAGCAGCCAGCGGCCGTCATGCGACCAGTACAGTTGCTGCGCATCGGTTTCGCCCAGCAGCTGCCGCGCCTGGCCGCCTGCGGCCGGCAGCAGCCACAGGCTGCGGTGGCCGTTGCGCTCGCGCAGGTAGGCGACCTGGTCGCCCTCCGGCGACAGCGCGACCACCGGCACCGACGTGTGCCGCAGGAAGGCCGCGCGATCGAAGCGCGGCGCTGCCGGCCGCGCCCGCTCTCGCGCCACCGCGGCGCGCAGCGCATCGCCGTCGGCATCCGCCCGGCAAGGCAACACGGGCAGTAGGAACCATGCCGCACACAGGACGAGAAGGGAGCGGAAGGACAGGTGCATGCGTATCTCCGTGGATCGGAAGGATCGCGATCAGGCTCCCTCGCCCGGGAAGCCGGCGAGGGTGGGAAGGGGTGCTCTTCGTTCCACCCCAGGCAACCCCTCCCAGCCTCCCCCGCAAGCGGGGGTGGAGAGCTGGCAGTGCCCGGCGGAATGGATGTCTAGACGGCCAATGATCGTCGCACCGCCAGCGGCTCCGCCTCGCCCGCCGGGTACAGCAGCCACAGGCTCGCCAGCGCCGGCAGGCTGATCGCGCCGCAGGCGATCACCCAGGCCGCCTGCGCCGGCAGCGACAGCCCACGTCGGCGTACCAGCCACAGCGAAGCCAGTAGCGAGGCCAGCATCAGCACGCCGGCGAGCCACTGGATGCTGTGCGGCATCGGCGCCGGCTCGGTGGCCTGCATCGGATCGGGCGTGGCGAGTAGGCCGGATGCGGCCTGGCGCAACGCGTACAGCGCTGGCGAGGGCCACCATGCCTGGTAGCGGAACCAGGCCGGGTAGTCGAAGGCGATGGTCCGCCGGGCCACTTCCTCCACGCGGCCGTCGTCGTGCACCCAGGTCAGCGTCTGGTAAGGGGCCGCGCCGTCCATCACCCACGCGTAGGTGGTGAACGAGGCGGACACCAGGTAGCCGTCGACCAGCTCGATCAGGTCCAGGTCGCGCAGGTCGCCCACCGCGCCTGGGATCGGCATGCGCTCGCGCGGCTGGAGCAACGCTTCGCTGGCGACCACGTCGCGGCCGTCGTAGAAGTACAGCGCGCGATCGCTCTGCACGACCAGGTTCTCGCCCACCGGCGTGGCGCCGAGCAGCCACTCCCCCTCCGGCAGCCGGATCCGCGGCAATACCTGGCGGATGTCGCTGACGTAGTGGTAGAGCCGGTTGCCGGCGATCAGGCTGCGATCGTCCTTCGGCTGGCCGGGCAGGCCGCCGACGGCGACCGTCGGCGCCGCGAACGCGCCATTGGCCACGCCCACGCCCAGCGTGCCGACGCCACGACCGCCGGCGATGCGGTAGCCGACCAGGCGCATGCGGTCGTGGCTGAAGGTCCAGCGCACGCCTTGCGCGGTGTCGTCGAAGTCGATCGGCGCGGCGTTGGTGAGCGCGCCGCGCACGGGCAAGGCGGACAGGTCCACGCCGGGCGAGACCACCTCCGACAGTGCCACCTGCTCGCGCCAGGTCGGCGCCTGCGGCGCGTGGCTGGCGGCCAGTCCCGCGAGCATGCGCTGGCGGGGCGTCATGCGCTCGGTCTCGTTCTGGCCGCCGGGCGGTGGCGTTTCGGTGTTGTTGGGGTGGCTGCCCTGCATGATCCACACCATCTGCCCGCCGAACTCCAGCAGCAGGAACAGCAGGTACACCCCCATCTGCAACGGCAGCGCCAGCAGCACGGTGGCGAGCGGCGTGCGCGGCGGCGCGGACAGGTCCGGCTTGAACGACGCCACCAGCATCGCCGCCAGCCACGCCAGCGCCAGCGCCTGCACCAGCAGGGCCCAGCCGCCGCTGGCCTGGTTGACCGCGAGCGCGACCGGCAGCACCAGCGCGGCAACCGCGCGGCGTGCCGGTCCGAGCATGCAGCAGGCGCCGGCGAAGTAGCCGCACGCGGCCAGCAGCCAGGCGGCCAGCGGCAGCAGCCAGTGGCGCAGGTCGACCACGCGCGCGGTGAGGCCCGCCTGGTAGGCGCCGATCAGCAGCACCGGCAGCGCCACCGCCACGACCAGCCAAAACAGTCCCGCCCCCAGCAACGCCGCGGCGATGCGCGCGGGCGCCAGCGGCCGGTGCAGCAGGTTCAGCCAGGTGTTCGGGCGGCGATAGCTGCCCATCTGGTAGAGGCCCAGCAGCACGCCGGCCAGCATGTCGACGCCGCCGAACACGCGGTAGACCAGCAGCGGCTGCTGCGCCAGGTCGACGACCCGGGCGAGGAAGGCCAGCACCAGCAGGTGCGCCGCGAACGCGCCGAGCGCCCAGCCGCGGAAACGCAGCAGTTCGGCCTTGAACAGGTCACGCATGTCGCCGCTCCTCATGCCGCCGCCGGCATCGCGTGGTTCTTCGCCAGGAAGCCGTTGACCGCGCGGTCGAGGCTCACCGGCATGCTCTGCACGGTGCGCGCGCCGGCGCCGCGCAGGAATTGCGCGAAGCCCTCGTCCTGGTCGAGCACCAGGTAATGGTGCAGGCCGTCGATGCGCTGCGCCTGCAGCAGGCCCGGCACGCTGGCTTGCGGCGGGCCGGCGAATGGGATGTCGGCGACCCAGTAGCTGACGCGCGCGCAGAATTCCTCCGGCGCGGACATGTGCGCGAGTCGCCCGCGCTCGAGGATGATCAGGTTCTCGGCGACGCGCTCGATCTCCTCCATCTGGTGCGAGCAATAGATCACCGTGCACTGCTCGGCCGCGCTGGAGTACATCAGCGATTCGAGGAAGGCGCGCTTGGCCACCACGTCCAGGCCCAGCGTGGGCTCGTCCAGCACCAGCAGCTCCGGTCCCTGCGCCAGGGTCAGCGCCAGGTTTAAACCGGCGCGCTCGCCACGCGAAAGCTGGCCGACCTTCTGTTCCGGCAGCACGTGGTAGTGGCCGATCACCTCGTCGAAGGCGCGCGGGTTCCAGCGCGGGTACTGGCGGCGCTGCATGGCGGTCACCGCCGAGACGCGCATCCAGTTCGGCAGCGTGTGCTCCTCGTTGACGAAGCCGATGCGGCCGCGGTCCTCGGGCGTGAGCTGCTGGCTGTCGCGGCCGAGGATGCGCGCGCTGCCGCCGCTCGGCGGCAGGAAGCCGAGCAGGATGCGGAACAGCGTGGACTTGCCGGCGCCGTTGGCGCCGACGATGGCATGAATGCGGCCCGGCGCGATGGCCAGGTCCAGCGCATCCAGCGCGAGCTTGCTGCCGTAGCGCTTGCTCAGCGCGCGGGTTTCGATGACGTAGTCGGTAGCGGTCATGGCTCAGGGTCCGTCTAAGGGCTCAGGCGCTTTTGCGGGACAACACCTGCAGCGCGCGGTCCAGCCGCGCCAGCGCGCGATCTGGCGGATAGTCGAGCGCGGCGACCTCGTGCACGAACGCCTGGATCGCCTCGTCCATGCGCCGGTCGCGTTCGCTGTTGGAGAGCCGCTGGCGCGGCGCGGCGACGAACAGGCCCAGGCCCTGGCGCGATTCGAGCCAGCCTTCGGCGGTGAGTTCGGCGTAGGCCTTGGCCACGGTGTTGGGATTGATCGTCAACTGCTGCGCCAGGCCGCGCACGCTGGGCAACTGGTCGCCCGGGGCGAGCTCGGCGGTGGCGATCTTCATGCGCACGCCATCGACGATCTGCTTGCTGATCGGGCGCGCGTCGCCGGTGGCGATCTGGATCATCAGGGCCTGGCTGCGGGGCATGCGGGATACCTGTGCTGTCTGTACTGTGTGTAGTAGTACAGTTGGTTGGACGGCCTGTCAAGCGGCTTGGCCGCCGTCGGTTACGCCAGGCGAGGCGAAACTTCCGGGGCTGGACAGGACAGCGCAGCGCCCGCCCATCGTCATGCCGATCTGCTACGTTGCCCGCCTTTCCGTTCGCCGCCGGACGTTCCGATGTCGCTCCGCCCGCTGTTGCCCCTGCTCGCCACCACCCTGCTCGCCGGCTGCGCCGGCGCGGCCACGAAGCCCGCCGCACCGCCCGAGGGCGCGCGCGCGGACGTGGCGATCCTGGAGACCACCGACGTCCACGCCAACGTGCTGAGCTGGGACTACTTCAAGGCCAAGTCGGACCCGACCGTCGGCTACGAGCGCACCGCCACGCTGATCCGCCGCGCGCGCACGCAATTCCCCAACACCTTCCTGTTCGACAGCGGCGACACCATCCAGGGCACCGTGCTGGCCGACTACCAGGCGCTGGTCAGGCCGGTCGACTGCGCGCAGGAACTGGCCATCTACAAGGCGATGGACGCGGTCGGCTACGACGGCGGCACCGCCGGCAACCACGAGTTCAACTACGGCCTGCCGTTCCTCTCGCAGGTCACCGGCACGCCGATGACGGTGGACGGCAAGGCCACGCCGCGCTGCGCCGGCCCGCATTTCCCGCTGGTGCTGGCCAACGTGTTCGACGCGCACAGCGGCGAGCCGATCTTCAAGCCCTGGACGATGGTGACGAAGACCATCGAGGCCTACACCGCCGACGGCAGCCGCATCGAGGTGCCGCTGAAGGTGGCGATCATCGGCTTCACGCCGCCGCCGATCCTGCAGTGGGACCAGCGCAACCTCAAGGGCAGGGTGACCGTCAGCGGCGTGGTCGAGGCGGCGCAGCGCTACCTGCCGCAGATCGAGGCGCAGCATCCGGACCTGGTGGTAGCGATCCTGCACGGCGGCCTCAACACCGCGCCGTACACCAGCGACATGGAGAACGGCGGCTGGTACCTGGCCGGCGTGCCGGGCATCGACGTGCTGTTGCTGGGCCATTCGCACACCGAGTTCCCGGGCCCGCGCTACGAGGGCATGAAGGAGGTCGACGCCCGGCGCGGCTTCGTGCGCGGCAAGCCGGCGGTGATGGGCGGCTTCTTCGGCAAGGACTTGGGGCTGATCAAGCTGGCGCTGCAGCGCACTGGCGGCCGCTGGACGATCGACGCCAGCGACACCCACAGCGAGGTGCGCCCGATCTGCCCGCAGAAGAACCAGTGCGTGCCCGCCGACCCGGCGATCGCGCCGCTGGTTGCGCAGGCGCACGATGCCACGGTCGCCTACGTGAACACGCCGATCGGCACCAGCACGCTGCGGCTGTCCAGCTACTTCGCCGACGAGGGCGACATGAGCGCGCTGTCGGTGGTCAACGCCGCGCAGCGCGACTACGTGCAGCGCGAGCTGCCGAAGCTGCATCCCGAGCTGGCCGGCGTGCCGGTACTCTCCGCGGCGGCCGCCTTCCGCACCGGTTTCGGCGGGCCGGACGACTACACCGATGTCGCACCGGGTCCGCTGACCCTGCGCAGCGCGGCGGACCTGTACTTCTATCCGAACACCTTGGCCGCGGTGAAAACCGACGGCGCCGGCGTGAAGGCCTGGCTGGAGAAGTCCGCCGCGCGCTTCAACCGCATCGATCCGGCGAAGGCGGGCGAGCAGGCGCTGGTCAACACCCGCGTGCCCGGCTTCAACTTCGACCAGATCCAGGGCGACCTCGCCTACATGATCGACCTCGGCAAGCCGGTCGGCGAGCGCATCGTGTCGCTCACCTGGCAGGGCAAGCCGGTGACGCCGCAGCAGCTCTTCATCGTCGCCACCAACAACTACCGCGCCAGCGGCGGCGGCAACTTTCCGGGCCTGGACGGCAGCAACATCGTGCTGGCCACGCAGGACGGCGTGCGCGAGATCGTCGCCGCCTGGCTCAGGCGCACCGGCACGCTCGACCGCGCCAACCTGCCGGCAGGTTCGTGGCACTTCGCGCCGATGAAGACGCGCGGCCCGGTGACCTTCACCGCGGCCGCAGGCAAGCAGGCCCTGGCTGGCACGGACGGCGTCACCAACATCCGCCAGTTGCGCGCGAATGGCGACGGCACCGCCACCTATGCGATCGACCTGGGCGCATCCCGGTAAGTGGCTCGGCCTGTCGCAAGGCCTCCCCCATCCGCCCTGCGGACACCTTTCCCCGTAAACGGGGGAAGGATCATTGACGAAGCGCGACGCTCCCGAGCCTTTCCCCGCGAACAGGGGAAGCAATCCTTGGCGCAACGCCACATTCCCGAGCCTTCCCCCGCGCACGCGGGGGAAGGTGCCGACAGGCGGATGGGGGCGCTCTTGGGCAGCATGTCCAGCATGCTGCGTTGACGCGGCCCGCTCCTGCCACGTAACGTCCACACCCATGTCGCCGTTTTCCACCCGCGCCCGCGAAGTCCCCGCCCCGGCTAAGCCGGGCATGGCCGCGCGCGCCGGCGCCATCGCACTGTCCGTCACCGCCACGAGCATTACCACCACGACCACTACCCGGTCCGGGTGGGTGTCCGTGCGCGCATAAGTTCCATCACGCAACGGCCCCGCCCTCGACGAGGCGGGCCGGCATGCAGCACTCACCGACACCGTCACGCGAGCCAGGGGCCTCTAACCAAGGAGGCTCACGTGGACGTCCTCGCTTCACCCATCGAATCCTCGAGGCCACGGCTGCACGCCGCCGCCTCGCCTGCCGCACGCACGCTGGCACTGGGCGTGATCGGCCCTGGTCGCGTCGGCGGCGCACTGCTCGACCAGTTGCGTGCGGCGCGCACGCGCCTGACCGCGCAGCTCGGCCTCGCACTCGAACTCCGCGGCGTGGCCACCCGCCACCGCATGTGGCTGGATTGCGACGATCCGCAGCTCAACGGCCGTGACGGCGCACAAACCTGGCGCCCGTCCGAACTGGACGCCTTCGCCGCCCACGTGCGCGGACTCGACGCCGCGGCGGTGCTGGTCGACTGCAGCGCCAGCGAGGTGGTCGCCGACCGCTACGCCGGCTGGCTCGCCGCGGGACTGCACGTGGTCACGCCCAACAAGCTCGCCGGCAGCGGCGCACTCGCCCGCTGGCAGGCGATCCGCGCCGCCGTGGTGGCCGGTCCTGCGCGCTGGCGCTACGAGGCCACCGTCTGCGCCGGCCTGCCGGTGATCCAGACCCTGCGCGACCTGCTCGACACCGGCGACACGCTGCATGCGATCGACGGCATGTTCTCCGGCACGCTGGCCTGGCTGTGCAACCGCCACGACGGCGCGCAGCCGTTCTCCGCGCTGCTGCGCGAGGCGCATGCGCAGGGCTACACCGAGCCCGATCCGCGCGAGGATCTCTCCGGCACCGACGTGGCGCGCAAGCTGGTGATCCTGGCGCGCGAGGCCGGCTGGCCGCTGTCGCTGGAGGACGTCGAGGTGGAAAGCCTGGTACCGCCCGCGCTGGCGGCGCTTTCCGCCGAGGCCTTCCTCGAACGGCTCGGCCGGGACGAACTGACCGAGCTGGACAAGCCGCTGGCCGAACGCCTTGCCCGCACGCGCGCGACCGGCTGCGTGCTGCGCCACGTCGCCAGCCTCGACGCCCACGGCCGCGCCCGCGTGCGGCTGGAGGCGCTGCCGGCGCAGCATGCCTTCGCGCACACCCGGCTCACCGACAACATCGTGCAACTGCGCACCGCCCGCTACTGCGACAATCCGCTGATCGTGCAGGGTCCCGGCGCCGGGCCGCAGGTCACCGCCGCCGGCGTGTTCGCCGACGTGCTGCGCATCGCCGAGGCCCAGGGAGCACGCGCATGAACCTCATCAAGGAACCGCCCATGTCGTCCGTCCGCACCGCCAGCGCCTTCGCCCCCGCCTGCGTGGGCAACGTGGGCGTGGGCTTCGACATCCTGGGCCACACCCTGGCCGGTGCCGGCGACCGCGCGCAGGTGACGCGCATCGACGAACCGGTGGTGCGCATCGCCGCCATCGAGGGCGTGGTATCGGGACTGCCGCTCGAGACCGAACGCAACACGGCGGGTGCCGCGTTGATCGCTTTGCGCGCCGCCCTGCGGCTGGAGCACGGCTTCGAGCTCACCCTGCACAAGGGCATCGCGCTGGGCTCGGGCATGGCCGGCTCGGCCGCCTCCTGCGTGGCCGCGCTGGTCGCCGCCAACGCGCTGCTGGACGTGCCGCTGCCGCGCGAGGCGCTGTACGGCTACGCCATGGATGGCGAAGCGGTGGCCAGCGGCGGCCGCCACGGCGACAACGTCGGACCGCAGCTGCTCGGCGGGCTGATGCTGGCGACCGCCACGCGGCTGGTGCGCATCCCGGTGCCGGCGCACTGGTACTGCGCGCTGGTGCATCCGCACCACGTGCTGGAGACGCGCCGGGCGCGCGCGGCGCTGGCCGGCGCCTACGCCCTGCACGAGTTCGTCGTGCAGAGCGCCAACCTGGCGCAGGTGATCGCCGGCTGCTGGCGCGGCGATGCCACGCTGGTGCGCGAAGGCCTGAAGGACGTGCTGGTCGAGCCGCGCCGCGCGCCGCTGGTGCCGAACTTCGCCCGCGTGCAGCAGGCCGCGCTCGACCACGGCGCCCTCGGCGCCAGCATCTCCGGCGCCGGTCCCAGCGTATTCGGCTGGTTCGAGGACGCGCACGCCGCACACGCCGCCGCCGAGGCCATGCGCGCGGCCTTCGCCGAGGCCGGCCTGTCGAGCGACGTGCTGGTCGGCCCGATCGACGGCCCCGCGGCCGAGGTGCTCGCATGAGCGCGCCACGCTACGTCAGCACGCGCGGCCACGCGCCGGCGGTCGGCCTGGGCGCGGCGATCGCCGCCGGCCTCGCACCCGACGGCGGCCTGTACGTGCCAGAGCGCCTGCCCACGCTCGACCCGGCCGCCTTCGACCCACACGGCGACCTTCCCACCACCGCCACGACGCTGCTCGCGCCCTTCTTCGCCAGTGATCCGCTGGCCGCGGAACTGCCGGCGATCTGCGCCGAAGCCTTCACCTTCGCCGCGCCGCTGCGCCCGCTCGCGCGGCCGGACGCCTTGCTGCTGGAGCTGTTCCACGGCCCGACCGCCGCCTTCAAGGATTTCGGCGCGCGCTTCCTCGCCGCCTGCCTGCGCCGCCTGCGCGGCGGCGACGCGGCGCCGTTGACCATCCTGGTCGCCACCTCCGGCGACACCGGCGCCGCGGTGGGCGCCGCCTTCCACGGCCAGGCCAACCTGCGCGTGGCGATCCTCTACCCGGACGGCCGCGTGTCGCCGCGTCAGGCGCACCAGCTGGGCAGCTTCGGCGGCAACGTGCAGGCGCTGCGCGTGGCTGGCAGTTTCGACGACTGCCAGCGCATGGTGAAGGCCGCACTCAACGACGCCGAACTGCAGCGCGAGGTCCCGCTGAGCTCGGCCAACAGCATCAGCCTCGGCCGCCTGCTGCCGCAGATGAGCTACTACGCGCACGCGTCGCTGGGCTGGTGGCGCAGGCACGGCACGCCACTGGATTTCATCGTCCCTACCGGCAACCTCGGCAACGCGCTGGCCTGCGTCTGGGCGCGCGCGATCGGCCTGCCGATTGGCGAGGTGCGGCTGGCCTGCAACGCCAACGCCACGCTGCCGGAGTTCTTCTCCGGTGGCGACTACCGCCCGCGCGATGCCGTACCGACCCTTGCCAACGCGATGGACGTCGGAGCACCGAGCAACTTCGAGCGCCTGCGCTGGAGCTGGCGCGACGACGACGCATTGCGCCAGGACTTGCGCGCCGAAAGCGTCGACGATGCCACCATTCGTGCCACTCTGTTGCGACACGCCAACGACTACGACGAAGTCGTTTGCCCCCACACCGCCACAGCGTTGGCGATGTTCGAACGGGAACGGAAATCCAGCGGCCGCGCCTGGGCGATCGTCGCGACCGCGCATCCGGCCAAATTCGAAACCGTGTTGGAGCCCTTGCTCGGCCGGCCCATTCCGGTACCGCCCTCGCTGGCCACCATGCTCGCGCGGCCAGCGCAGGCGACGCCGGTGGCAGCGGGGGACGATATGCTCAAGCAATGGCTTGGAGGGCGATCGTGACGCTGCGGCTGCCGTATCGCCCCCAGCTTCTTGCGACCGTTAGCCGGCGGAGGACGACCCTTGGCTCTCTGGAAAGTGACTTGCCTTGAAAGCGAATTCCCGGGTATGTGGCAGCGGTGGTTCAAACACCAAAGCGTCGGCATTGGCTGGCCGCCTCAAGACGGCTATCGCTTGGAAGGGCTTACCCCAGGCGGACGCGGCTGGGCTACCGCTCGCGCGGCGCTCAAGGCCATTCGACCCGGAGACACCATCGTCGTTGCGCTGCGCGGCCATCGCGTCGGCAGGATCGGGCAAGTAACCGCGACGGAGGTGGCCGACAATCAGTGGAACCCTCTCGTCGGCAAAAGCAGGGACTATCCGCATGGCGAAATGGGTAGGCGAATCCTGGTCCGGTGGGACTTGACGGTCGGGCCTGACGACCGGGACATGGTGGTCCAGCTGCCGAGAGACGCGAGGATGTCATCCGGAGAGCTGCGGCCCACGCTGGCTCGCGTTCATTCGCTTCCGGTCGCCGATTTGGTTGCCGCCATGAACGATTCGTCGAACTGGGTCGGCCTGCTCACGCACTTCGATTACGAGCGTGCACTCTCGGGCTACATTGCGGCGTACCCGCACCGGCTGGAGGATGGACTGCTGCCCCACCCCAACGAGCGGGTGCGCGAGCGAGTCTTCTCGGATCGGACCCGGTCCGATGTCCTCCTGGAAGACCGCCAAGGGCGACCTGTCATCATCGAATGCAAGCAGGGAAGCCCCACGAAAGACAACATCAAACAGCTCAGGGGCTACATGGCGCATGTCGAAAAGGAAACAGGCATTCCGGCCCGCGGCATCCTCGTCCATGGGGGCAGCCGCAAGCTCAACCCGGAGATCGCAAGAGAAGCGGAAGCGCAGCCGTGCGTCGAAATAGTTCAATACGAACTTGCTGTCGCCTTTTCCACGTGCGCATAGCCTCGCCACGTAAGGGTAAGGGGCACCTGCTCGATCCGCGATGCATCGGTCACTAGGCAACGGACGTCTGGACGTCTAAAGATCGCCGTGACGCCATAGAACGAACCGTCATAAGAAAGTGCTTGACACGCCCGCACGGCCGCGCCTAAGGTCGACGACATGCCGCAGCGCAACAGCCAGCGTCGCATTGCCCTGATGGATCGCCTCCCGGCGGTCGCGGGCCTCGCGTCGCTTCGCGGCCAGCTCCTTCTTGCCCTCGTACTCGTCCTCCTTATTACCAACGGAGGTGCGGGCTGAGGCGTGTCCAGGTAACGAAAAATCCGACCTGACAAACCTGAAACCCCGCACCCGGCAACGGTTGCGGGGTTTCTTTTTGCCTCGGCTCCACCCAACGGAGCTCATGCGATGAAACCAGACACCACAGGAGCGAACCCGCTGCAGGCCGACGCGCCGCGCGTGCGGATCTTCGACACCACCTTGCGCGACGGCGAGCAGGCGCCCGGCTTCGCGCTGGACCGCAGGGCGAAATTGCGCATCGCACAATCGCTGGAAGCGCTAGGCGTGGACGTGCTGGAAGCTGGCTTCCCGCAGGCGTCGGAGGAGGATTTCGCGGCGGTGCGGGAGATCGCGCGGCGGGTGCGCGGCAGCACGGTGTGCGCACTGGCGCGCTGCCAGCGCGGCGATATCGAGCGTGCGGCGCAGGCACTGGAGGGCGCGCAGCGCGGGCGCGTTCATCTGTTCCTCTCGACCAGCCCGCTGCACCGCGAGCACAAGCTCGGCATGAGCCGCGCGCAGGTGCTGGAGGCCGCGGCGGCGGCGGTGACGCGGGCGCGCGGACTGTGCGACGAGGTGGAATTCTCCGCCGAGGACGCGCTGCGCACCGAGCCGGAGTTCCTCGCCGAGGTGTTCGCCGCGGCGGCGGCCGCCGGCGCGGGCACGCTCAACGCGCCGGACACCGTGGGCTACGCCACGCCCGCGGAAGTAGCCGCGCTCTTCGCCTACCTGCGCGAGCGCGTGCCCGACGAGTCGGTGGTGTTCTCCGCGCATTGCCACGACGATCTGGGGCTGGCCGTGGCCAACTCGCTGGCCGCGGTCGGCGCCGGCGCGCGGCAGGTCGAGTGCACCGTCAACGGCATCGGCGAGCGCGCCGGCAATGCCGCGCTGGAAGAGATCGTGATGGCGCTGCGCGTGCGCGCGCCCTACTTCGGTGTGGGCACGCGGATCGACACGCGGCGGCTGCACGCCACCTCGCGGCTGCTCGGCGAACTCACCGGCCAGCCGGTGCCGCGCAACAAGGCGATCGTCGGCGCCAACGCCTTCGCGCACGAGTCGGGCATCCACCAGCACGGCGTGCTCAAGCATCGCGGCACCTACGAGATCATGCGGCCGCAGGACGTGGGCGCCGAGGATGCGCCGCTGGTGCTGGGCCGGCATTCCGGCCGCCACGCGCTGCGCCAGCGCCTGGCCGCGCTCGGCCACACGCCGGACGACGCCGCGCTGGACGGCCTGTTCGAGCGCTTCAAGGCGCTGACCGCGCGGCGCAGCGAGATCCACGACGAGGACCTGGCCGCGCTGGCGCTGGGTCTGGACCCGGAGGCGCAAGGCCCGTGGTCGATCGCCCACCTGCACAGCGCCAGCCTGCTCGGCAGCGCCTCGGCCTCGGTGCGGCTCAAGCACGAGGACGGCCGCATGGTGGCCGAGGCGGCGATTGGCGAAGGCCCGGTCGATGCACTGCTGCGCGCGATCGAGCGCGCCAGCGCCTGCGCGCTGGAGCTGACCGGCTTCCAGTTGCGCGCGATCGGCAGCGGCAGCGACGCACAGGGCGAGGCCCGCCTCACCGCCGCGCACGACGGCCGCACCTGGCACGGCCGCGCCGCCAGCACCGACATCGTCGAGGCCACCGCGCAGGCGGTGCTGTCGATCGTCAACCGCATCGCGCGCGAGGCCGAGGCGCGCCGCGCGTCCGCACCCGCCGCGCAAGGAGCCATCGCATGAGCGTCCCCTTCCTCTGGCACAACGGCCGGCTCAAGCCTTGGGACCAGGCCAGCGTGCACGTCGGCGCGCATGCGCTGCACTACGGCTCGTCGGTGTTCGAAGGCCTGCGCGTGTACGCGACGCCCCAGGGGCCGGCGTACTTCCGCCTGGCCGATCACACGCGGCGGCTGTTCGAATCGGCGCGCGTGTACGACATCGAGGTCGGCTACACCGCCGCGGAGATCGACGCCGCCTGCCTGGAGCTGATCCGCGCCAACGGCATGGGCTCGGCCTACGTGCGGCCGATCGTGTTCCGCGGCGCCGGCTCGCTCGGCGTGCTACCGCAGGCGGACGGGCCGGTGGAAGTGGCGATCCTCGCACTGCCCTGGGGCGCGTACCTGGGCGATGCGGCCGAGCGCGGCGCCGACGTGTGCGTGTCGTCGTGGCGGCGGCCGGCGCCGGGCACCCTCCCCAGCTGGGCCAAGGCCGGCGGCAACTACCTCTCCAGCCAGCTGATCGCGCTGGAGGCGCGCCGCGGCGGCTACGACGAAGGCATCGCGCTGGGCCACGAAGGGCTGCTCAGCGAAGGCGCCGGCGAGAACCTGTTCCTGGTGCGCAAGGGTCGCCTGCTCACGCCGCCGACCAGCGCCGGCATCCTGGCCGGCATCACGCGCGACACGGTGGTCACCCTGGCCGGGGAGCTGGGCCTGGCGGTGGAAGAGCGCGACCTGCCGCGCGAGGCGCTCTACAGCGCCGACGAAGTGTTCCTTTGCGGCACCGCCGCCGAGATCACACCGGTGCGCTCGGTCGACCGCAAGCGCGTCGGCGACGGCACGCCCGGCCCGGTCACGCGCGCGCTGCGCGACGCCTTCTTCGGCCTGTTCGACGGGCGTACCGCCGACCGCTGGAACTGGCTGACGTGGGTCCACGGGTCGACCCGGGCAGTCCATGACCACGCGGAAAACGCAGCCGTCCATGGCCGCACGCCTCAGGAAAAGCCCGCATCCATGGGAGCTATGGCATGAACCCGCGCACGCTGTTCGACAAACTTTGGGACGCCCACGTGGTGGTGCCTGAGACGCCGGAGACGCCGGCCGTGCTCTACGTCGATCTGCACCTGGTGCACGAGGTGACTTCGCCGCAGGCGTTCGACGAGCTGCGCGGCCGCGGCCTGGCCGTGCGCCGTCCCGACCGCACGTTGGCCACGCTCGACCACTCCACGCCCACGCTGCCGCCCGGCCCCGACGGCGAGCGCCCCTACGCCAGCGCCGAGGCGCGCGCGCAGGTGGCGCAACTGGAGGCGAACTGCCGCGCCTTCGGCATCGAGCTGCACGGCTGGGACAGCGCCGAGCGCGGCATCGTGCACGTGATCGGTCCGGAACTCGGCGCCACGCAGCCGGGCATGACCATCGTCTGCGGTGACAGCCACACCTCTACCCACGGCGCGTTCGGCGCGCTGGCCTTCGGCATCGGCACCACCGAGGTGGGCCACGTGCTGGCCACGCAGTGCCTGCTGCAGCGCAAGCCGAAGACGCTGGCGATCCACATCGACGGCGCGCTGCCGCCAGGGGTGGGCGCCAAGGACCTGGTGCTGCACGTGATCGGCCGCATCGGCGTCGACGGCGGCACCGGCCACGTCATCGAGTACCGCGGCGCGGCGATCGAGGCGCTCTCGATGGAAGAGCGCATGACCGTGTGCAACATGTCGATCGAGGCCGGTGCGCGCGCTGGGCTGATCGCGCCGGATGAGACCACCTTCGCCTGGCTGCAGGGCCGTCCGCGCGTGCCGCAGGGCGAGGCGTGGGAACGTGCCGTGGCGTACTGGCGCGCGCTCGCCAGCGACGCCGGCGCGGCCTACGACCGCGAGATCCGCATCGACGCGCGCGAGGTGCGCCCCACCGTCACCTACGGCACGCATCCGGGCATGGCCATCGCGCTGGACGCGCCGGTCCCTGCGCCGCGCAACGCACCCGAGGCACGTGCGCTGGCCTACATGCGCGCCGAGGCGGGCCGCCCGATGCGCGGCATGCCGGTCGACGTGGTGTTCGTCGGCAGTTGCACCAACTCGCGCCTGCCCGACCTGCGCGAGGCGGCCGCGGTGTTGCGCGGGCGGCGCGTCGCCAGCGGTGTGCGCATGCTGGTGGTGCCGGGGTCCGAGGCGGTGCGCCGTGCGGCCGAGGCGGAAGGGCTGCACGAGGTGTTCCGCGCGGCGGGCGCCGAGTGGCGCGTGCCGGGGTGTTCGATGTGCATCGCGATGAACGGCGACCTGGCGCAGCCGGGGCAGCTCGTGGTGTCGACGTCGAACCGGAACTTCGAGGGACGGCAGGGCAAGGGGGCGCGCACGGTGCTGGCCAGTCCGGCGACGGCTGCGGCGTCGGCGGTGGCCGGCTTTGTCGCCGATGCGCGCGAAGTGGTGGCGGAGGTGGCGGCATGAACGTCACGACGAAGCGCGCGCCGCTCCCTCTCCCCTCCGGGGAGAGGGCTGGGGTGAGGGGCCGCTCTTGCGACGCATCGGCTACGGAGCGAAAGCAAAAACGGCGCGCGCAAGCGCGCGTCTCTAGCCATCGCACAACCACCTTCCCCGCGAGCCCCGACCCCTCACCCCAACCCTCTCCCCCATCCTTGATAAGTAATGGGGGAGAGGGAGCTGTCACTTGCGAGGCTTCCCGATGAAACCGATCACCCGCCTGCGCTCCCGCACTGCCGTGCTGCCGGACGAGAACATCGACACCGACCGCATCATCCCGGCGCGCTTCCTCACCACCACCACGCGCGAAGGCTTGGGGAAGCTCTGCTTCCACGACTGGCGCTACCTGCCCGACGGCGGCGACAACCCCGCCTTCCCGCTCAACCGGCCGGAGGCAAAGGGCTGCTCGATCCTGGTCGCCGGGCGCAACTTCGGCTGCGGCTCCTCACGCGAGCACGCACCCTGGGCGCTGCTCGATTTCGGGCTCCGCGCCGTGCTGTGCAGCGAGATCGCGGACATCTTCCGCAGCAACGCGCTGAAGAACGGCCTGCTCGCCCTGGTCATCGATGCGCCCGCGCACCGCTGGCTGCTGGACCACCCCGGCATCGAGCTGGCGATCGACGTCGCCGGGGAGTTTGTCGAACTCCCCGATGGAGGCCGCATCGGCTTCGCACTCGAACCCTTCGCCCGCCACTGCCTGCTGCACGGCGTCGACCAGCTCGGCTTCCTGCTCGGCCAGTCGCAGGCCATCGACCACTACGAACACGCTCATCAGAACCCGACCCGCCCGGAGGCCGCATGAAAGCGCACATCGTTACCCTGCCCGGCGACGGCGTCGGCCCGGAAGTCACCGCCGCCGCGGTCGCCGTGCTGGAAACCGTGGCCGAGCACTACGACCACACCTTCCGCTTCAGCCACCACCTGATCGGCGGCTGCGCCATCGACGCCACCGGCGAACCGCTGCCCGCCGCCACGCTGGAGGCCTGCCGGCAAGCCGATGCGGTGCTGCTCGGCGCGGTGGGCGGACCGCAGTGGTCCGACCCGGAAGCGAAGGTGCGTCCGGAACAGGGCCTGCTGGCCTTGCGCGCCGCGCTGGGCGTGTACGCCAACCTGCGCCCGCTGACGGTGCATCCCGCGCTCGCCGCGCTGTCGCCGCTGAAGAACGAGCGGCTGCACGAAGTGGATGTGCTGTTCGTGCGCGAACTCACCGGCGGTGCCTACTTCGGCGCGAAGACCCGCAGCGACGAGGCCGCCACCGACGAATGCCGCTACACCGTGGCCGAGGTCGAGCGCGTGGCGCGGCGCGCGTTCGAGCTGGCGCGCGCGCGCCGCAGGCACCTCACCTCGGTGGACAAGGCCAACGTGCTGGAGACCTCGCGCCTGTGGCGCAGCACGGTCACGCGCGTGGCCGCCGAGTACCCGGACGTGCGGCTGGAACACCAGTTGGTCGACTCGATGGCGATGCTGCTGCTGACCCAGCCGCAGCGCTACGACGTGGTGGTCACCGAGAACCTGTTCGGCGACATCCTCACCGACGAGGCGGCCGCGCTGGCCGGCTCGCTGGGCCTGCTGCCGTCGGCGTCGCTGGGCGAGGGCGGCGCAGGCCTGTACGAACCCATCCACGGCTCGGCTCCGGACATCGCGAGGCAGGGCGTGGCCAACCCGCTCGGCGCGATCCTCTCCGCCGCGCTGCTGCTGCGCCATTCGCTGGGTCTGGAGGCCGAGGCGCGCGCGGTGGAAGCGGCAGTGGCCGAAGTGCTCGAGCACGGCCCGCGCAGCCGCGACCTCGGCGGCCAGGCCGGTACCGCCGAAGTGCTCGACGCGGTGCAGGTGGCGCTGGCCGACCATGCCGCCAACCACCACGCGTTCTTCGCCGGCGTGCGGGCCTGCGGATGACGCACGCCACCCGCCAATGGCCAGGAACGGCCGCCCCTTGCTCCCCTGCGTGTCCATGGCCGGAGATCTGCACCCTCCCCGCCTCCCCGCCCGGCACGCAGGGGGCACCTCTCACCATGCCCCGGAACCTCCATGCGCAGTGACCTGATCAAGCGCGGCCCCGACCGCGCGCCCGCCCGCGCCATGTTGCGCGCCACCGGCCTGGACGACGACGCCATCGCCAAGCCGCTGGTCGCGGTGGTGCACACCTGGTCCAACGTCTCGCCCTGCAACCTCAACCTGCGCGAGCTGGCGGAGGCGGCGGCCGAGGGCATCCGCGCGGCCGGCGGCACGCCGGTGGAGTTTAACACCATCGCGGTGACCGACGGCATCGCCATGGGCACGCCGGGCATGCGCGCGTCGCTGGTCAGCCGCGAGCTGATCGCGGATTCCATCGAGTTGGCAGTCGATGGCCACTGCCTGGACGCGATGGTGGTGCTGTGCGGCTGCGACAAGACCATCCCCGCCGCGGCTATGGCATTGGCGCGGCTGGACATCCCCGGCGTGGCGCTCTACGGCGGCACCATCGACCACGGCCAGCACGAGGGCCACGCGATCACCGTGCAGCAGGTGTTCGAGGCGGTCGGCGCGCACGGCGCCGGACGCATCGACGACGCGCAACTGGCGGCGGTTGAGCGCCACGCCTGCCCCGGCGCCGGCGCCTGCGGCGGGCAGTTCACCGCCAACACGATGGCGATGGTGCTCTCCACGCTGGGCCTGTCGCCGCTGGGCTTCAACGACATTCCCGCCACGCACCCGGCCAAGCGCGCGGCGGCCTACCGCTGCGGCGAACTGGTGATGGAGTGCCTGCGCGACCACCGCACGCCGCGCGCGCTGCTCACGCGCACCTCGCTGACCAACGCCGCGCGCATGGTCGCCGCCACCGCCGGCTCGACCAACGCGGTGCTGCACCTGCTGGCGATCGCGCGCGAGGCAGGCGTGGCATGGACGCTGGAGGATTTCCAGCCGGCCGCCGAGCACACGCCGGTGATCGCCGACCTGCTCCCCGGCGGCCGCTACACCGCGGTGGAACTGTTCGGCGCCGGCGGCAGCGCGCGCGTGGCACAGGAGCTGATCGCCGCCGGCATGCTCGAGGACGTGCCCACCGTCACCGGCCGCTCGCTGTTCGCCGAAGTGGCCGCCGCGCCGCGCGCCGAGGCGCAGGAGGTGGTGCACCCGGTGACCGCGCCGCTCAAACCACGCGGCGGCTACTCGATCCTCTACGGCAACCTTGCGCCGGAAGGCTGCGTGTTGAAGCTTCCCGGCAAGGGCGAGCGCTTCGAGGGCCGCGCGTGCGTGTTCGAGAGCGAGGAAGCCGCCTTTGCCGCCGTGCAGGGCGATGCGATCCGGCCCGGCGACGTGGTGGTGATCCGCAACGAAGGCCCGGCCGGCGGCCCCGGCATGCGCGAGATGCTCGGCGTCACCGCGGCACTGATCGGACGCGGCCTGGGCGACAGCGTGGCGCTGATCACCGACGGCCGCTTCTCCGGCGCCACGCGCGGCTTCATGGTCGGCCACGTGGCGCCGGAGGCGGCGCGCGGCGGGCCGATCGCGCGCTTGCGCGAGGGCGACACCATCGTCATCGATGCGCACCGACGCACGCTCTCCACCACCGCCGATCTCGCCAGCCGACCGTGGCAGCCGGCGCCGCCCAAGGTCACCCGCGGCGCCCTGGCCAAGTACGCGCGGCTGGTCGGCTCGGCCTCCGACGGCGCCACCACCCACGCCGCACTGCCCTGGATCGCCCGCCCGAACGCGGCACGCAGCGCCGAGGAGGCGCGGCGCACGCCTGCCTCCGTCACCGCTTGACCCCTCACTTCCACCCCTCCGATGGGAGGGGCAAACCTTGGAGAACATCGCATGACGACACAAGCATCCAACCCGCTCGCCCACACCCGCATCGCCGTGCTCGGCTATGGCAGCCAGGGCCGCGCGCATGCGCTCAATCTGCGCGATTCGGGCCATGACGTGGTGCTCGGCCTGCGCAAGGGCGGGCCGTCCTGGCAGCGCGCGCAGGCCGAGGGCTTCGCCGTGGCCGAACCGGCCGAGGCGGTGAAGGGCGCGGCGCTGGTCGCCGTGCTCACCCCCGACATGGCGCAGCCGGCGCTCTACCGCGAGGCGATCGCACCGAACATGGCGCCCGGCGCCACGCTCTTGTTCGCGCACGGCTTCAACGTGCACTACGGCCAGATCGAGCCGCGCAAGGACATCGACGTGGTGCTGGTGGCGCCCAAGGGTCCCGGCGCGCTGGTGCGCAGCGAGTACGCGCGCGGCCGCGGCGTGCCTTGCCTGTGGGCGGTGCACCAGGATGCCAGCGGCGCGGCCGCGGCCAAGGCGCGCGCCTATGCCGACGGCATCGGCGGCGGCCGCGCGCTGCTGATCCAGACCGATTTTCGCGAGGAGACCGAGACCGACCTGTTCGGCGAGCAGGCGGTGCTCTGCGGCGGCGCCAGCGAGCTGGTCACCAAGGGCTTCGAGACGCTGGTGGAAGCCGGCTACCAGCCGGAGATCGCCTACTACGAGGTGATGCACGAGCTGAAGCTGATCGTCGACCTGTTCTACGAGGGCGGGCTGACCAAGATGCTCGAATTCGTGTCCGAGACCGCGCAGTACGGCGACTACGTCAGCGGGCCGCGGGTGGTCGATGCCGGCACCAAGGACCGCATGCGCGCGGTACTCGGCGACATCCGCGACGGCACCTTCGCGCGGCAGTGGATCGCCGAGCACCAGGCGGGGCTGCCCAACTACCGGCGCCTGAGGCAGGCCGACCTCGACCATCCGATCGAGAAGGTCGGCGCGGCGCTGCGCGCGCGCATGCCATGGCTGCAGCCGGCGAAGGAGGAGCCGGCGCCGCTCAAGGCGGTGGGTTAGCACGCGGCGCCGCCGCGTGCGCTCGTGCCCCTTTCCCGCGGTGCGGAGAGCGGGGCTTTCCACCGTCTCTTACCCAAGGAGTTGCCCATCGTGAACGCCCAGCCGAACCCACCTGCGATCCACCCGCGCGCCGGCCAGTCGCTGACCGGCGCGGAGGTGATCGTGCAGGTGCTTGCCGACGAGGGTGTGCAGATGCTGTTCGGCTACGCCGGCGGCGCGATCCTGCCGGTGTTCGACGCGCTGTACCGGCACAACGCGGCGCATGCCGGCGAGGATGGCCGCGAGCCGATGCCGCTGGTGGTGCCGGCCAACGAGCAGGGCGCGGGGTTCATGGCGGCCGGCTACGCGCGCGCCTCGGGCCAGGTCGGCGTGGCGATCGTCACCTCCGGTCCCGGCGCCACCAACATGGTCACGCCGGTGCAGGACTGCATGGCCGACTCGATTCCGCTGGTGGTGGTGTGCGGCCAGGTCGGCACGGCGGCCCTGGGCAGCGACGCCTTCCAGGAGGCGCCGGTGCATCACCTGATGGGCGCCTGCGCCAAGCACGTGTTCCTGGTCACCGATCCGGCGCGGCTGGAGGCGACCCTGCGCAGCGCCTTCATGCTGGCGCGCAGCGGGCGCCCCGGGCCGGTGGTGGTCGACTGCCCGAAGGACGTGCAGAACGCCGCGCTGCGCTTCCATGGTGAAGGCGAGCTGGCGTTGCCCGGCTACCGCGCGCGGCTGCGCCGGACCGAGCAGGCCGCGCTGTCCGACGCCGAGTGCGCGGCATTCTTCGAGGCGCTGCTGCGTGCGCGTCGCCCGCTGCTGTACGCCGGCGGCGGCGTGGTCGCGGCGGGCGCCGCGCCCGCGCTGCGCGCCTTCGCCGAAGCGTTCGGCCTGCCGGTCACCACCAGCCTGATGGGCATCGGCGCGGTCGACACCCGCGCGCCGCTGGCGCTGCACATGCTCGGCATGCACGGGACCGCCTACGCCAACTACGCGGTGGAGGACTGCGATTTCCTGTGCGCGTTGGGCGCGCGCTTCGACGACCGCGTGTGTGGCGCACCCGACCGCTTTGCGCCGCGCGCGCGTTTCCTGGCGCAGGTCGACATCGATCCGGGCGAGGTGGGCAAGGTCAAGCCGGTCCACTGGCACCACATCGGCCCGCTGGCGCGCGCGCTGGAACGGTTGACCGCCTGGGGCCGCGCGCATGGCGTGCGTCCCGCGCTCGGCGAATGGCACGCGCACCTCGCGCAACTGAAACGCGAGCACGCGATGGAGTACGACCGCGCCAGCGCGCTGATCCAGCCGCAGGCGGTGCTCGAGGCGGTCGACCGCCACGCGCAGGGCCGCGCCATCGTCAGCACCGGCGTGGGCCAGCACCAGATGTGGGCGGCGCAGTGGCTGTCTTTTCGCGAGCCGCGCCAGTGGCTGACCTCCGGCGCGATGGGCACGATGGGCTTCGGCCTGCCGGCAGCGGTCGGCGCGCAACTGGCGCGACCGGATGCGCTGGTGATCGACATCGACGGCGACACCAGCATCCGCATGAATGCCGGCGAGCTGGAAACCATCGCGCGCCTGGGCCTGCCGGTGAAGGTACTGGTGCTGGACAACGGCGGCGACGGCATGGTGCGGCAGTGGCAGCGGCTCTACTACGGCGGGCGCTTCGCCGCTTCGTCCCGTCCCGGTCACCGTCGCGACTTCGTGCGCGCGGCGCAGGCCGACGGCTTCGCCTGGGCGCGGCGGCTGGAGGATCGAACCTCGCTGGAGGACACGATTGCCGCCTTCCTTGCCTTCGATGGTCCCGCCTTCCTGGAGGTGGCGATCGACCCGGACGCCTGCGTCTATCCGATGGTCGGCCCCGGCGCGAGCTACGCGCAGATGGTCACCGGCCCGCATATCGCCTCGCGCGAAGCCGCCGCGCCGCTGGCCGCGGCCGGCGCGATGTTCTAAAGGGACGCGCCGATGCCGCACACGCTGTCCATCCTGCTGCAGAACGAGGCTGGCACGCTGCTGCGCGTGGCCGGGCTGTTCGCTACCCGAAGTTGCAACATCGACGCGCTCACCGTGCGCGTCACCGAGGATCCATCGATCGCGCGGATGGTGCTTGAAGTGCGCGGCGACGCGCCCGCGCTGGGCCGGCTGGTGCAGAAGGCGCGCCGGCTGGTCGACGTGCTGGAAGTGGAACAGGCGCCGCCGTGACGGAGGGCGACCTTCCCGGCGCCGCCGAACTGCTGGTGCGCGCGCGCCACGCGCGGGTGTACGAGGTGGCGCGCGTCACGCCGCTGGACGTCGCCGCGCAGTTGTCCGAACAGCTCGGCCGCCCGGTGCTGCTCAAGCGGGAGGACCTGCAGCCCACCTTCTCCTTCAAGCTGCGCGGCGCCTACCAGCGCATGGCCACGCTGGATGCGGCGGAGCGTGCGTGCGGCGTGGTCGCGGCTTCGGCCGGCAACCATGCGCAGGGCGTGGCGCTGGCCGCCGCGCGGCTGGGCATCGCCGCGACGGTGGTGATGCCGCGCAGCGCGCCGCGGATGAAGATCGATGCGGTGCGCCGGCTGGGCGGCCGGCATGTCGAACTGCGCCTGGCCGGGGCGAGCTACAGCGAGGCACAGGCGGAAGCGACTCTCCTGGCCTCGCGCACGGGCGCCTGCCTGGTGCATCCGTTCGACGACATGGAGGTGATCACCGGCCAGGCCACCGTCGCGCTGGAGCTGCTCGAGCAATGGCGTGGGCCGCTCGATGCGGTGTTCGTGCCGGTCGGCGGCGGCGGCCTGCTCGCCGGCATGGCAGCGGTGCTCAAGGCGGTGCGGCCGCAGGTGCGGGTGATCGGCGTGCAGGCGACCGACGCCGACGCGATGGCGCGCTCGTTCGAAGCCGGTGCGCCGGTGGCACTGGAGGAGGTGGGCCTGTTCGCCGACGGCACCGCGGTCAAGCAGGTCGGCGCGCTCAACTATGCGCTGAGCCGGCGCCATGCCGACGCCATCGTGCGGGTGGACACGAACGCGATCTGCGCCGCGATCCGGGACATCCACCAGGAGTTGCGCTGCGTGCCGGAGCCCTCGGGCGCACTGGCACTGGCGGGCCTGCGGCAATGGGCGGCGGCGTACGACGGAAGCGGCGCGCTGGCGGCCGTGGTGTCGGGCGCCAACCTGAACTTCGACAGCCTGCGTTTCGTGGCCGAGCAGGTGGCGTTGGCTTGAGCTGGACGGGGGCGAGAAGCTGGTACGCGGCACGCAGGCATCATTTCCGCGAGCCCCGCCCCCTCACCCCAACCCTCCCCGGAGGGGAGAGGGAGCCGGCTGTGGCGCTATGCAGACCCTACGCAATCTGAAGCCCTCTCCCCTCCGGGGAGAGGGTTGGGGTGAGGGGTCGGGGCTCGCGGGGATCTGCGTACGCGCCGTTGGAAAAGCACCCAACAAGCGGAAGGCCGCGTTGTGGACTCGCGCGCGACTGACGCGCCAAGGCACCGCTCAGAACAGGTCGATGCTGCCGGCGCTCACCGCCTCGGAGGCGAGCTCGCCGCGGCCGAGCAGTTCCTCGTAGCCGTGCGTGCGGTTGCGTCCGTGTTCCTTGGCGTAATACAGCGCCTTGTCCGCACGGTCGATGACCGACTCGGGATAGTCGCCCAGCGCGGCGCGCGCGTAGCCCACGCTGACGGTGACGTGCCCGACCAGCGGGAACAGGTAGCTGGCCACGCGCTCGCGGAAACGCTCCAGCGCGGCGCGCGCCTCGGTTTCATCGTGGCCGGCCAGCAGGATCACGAACTCCTCGCCGCCGAAGCGGAACAGCACGTCACCCTGGCGGAAGCAGGCGCGCATCTGCTGGGCCAGCAGCAGGATCACCTCGTCGCCGTAGATGTGGCCGTAGGTGTCGTTGACGCGCTTGAAGTGGTCGATGTCGAAGATCGCCAGCCACACCGCCGGCGCGCCCGGGCCCTGTGCGCGGCGATCATGCGCCCGGCGCGCGACGGCCAGCGGCAGGAACATCCGTTGCAGGTGGCGCTCGAAGGTGCGCCGGTTGTACAGGCCAGTGAGCTTGTCGCGCTCGCTCTCGTTGAGCAGGGTGATGTAGTTGGCATAGATCCGCGCGAAGCCCTCGGCCAGCGCGCGGGCGCCATCCAGCGGCGTGCTGCTCTCCAGCTGCAGCGCGCCCAGCGCGCGGCCTTCGTGCAGGATCGGCACGTACAGCCGGTGGCAGCCGTCCTCGCCGATCTCGACGTGGCTGCGCTGGCTGTCCATGCAATGCCAGACCGGCTGCAGCGAAGGATCGTGCTCGTCCGGATCGCACGCACCCATGACGAAGCCGCCGCCGCCATCGGCGATGCAGCGCACCAGGCTGTCCATGCGGCGGCCGTCGACCGTGCGCTTGCACAGCAGCACCTCGCGCGCCGGCGCCAACTCGGCCAGCGACAGCGCGAGGCTGTGGTCGAGCGCGTCGATGTCGCGGTGGTGGGTGAAGGCGGCGACCGAGTCGAGCAGCCGCGCGTGCGCCGACGGCACCACGGATCGAGGCCCAGGCACAGCCGCCGGCTGTGCGCGCGCCAGTGCGGCGGGCGCCTCTTGCGTGATGTCGACAGCGACGGACATGGGGCCTCCCGGTGGGGCC
Organism: Frateuria sp. YIM B11624; assembly: GCF_049727805.1. Taxonomy (NCBI): domain Bacteria; kingdom Pseudomonadati; phylum Pseudomonadota; class Gammaproteobacteria; order Lysobacterales; family Rhodanobacteraceae; genus Frateuria; species Frateuria sp. YIM B11624. The sequence continues at coordinate 5,706 of NZ_JBCNYA010000002.1, read as the reverse complement.
TGCTCAACCGCCCGCCGCGTCGCGACGGGCTCTCTCGCCCGCTTTATCGGCCTCTGCCCCATGCAACTTGAGCCCGCTGGATCTCTCGCGGCGGGATGCGACCCCGGGCCTCGTCGCGCTCTCACCCGCTTGACGGCGCCTGCGCGACGCTCGGGCTCCACCCACCCACGGAGACCTGCCATGCCGAACAACCCGCAGCATCCGGAACCGCCGATCGCGCAACCCGGCCAGCAGCGGCCGGACGAGGAAATCCGCAACCCCGGGCACGCCAGCCCGGCGCGGGATGCCGATACCGATCCGCTGGGCAGCCCGCTGGAAGAGGACGACCCGCTGGCGCCACCGCCGCCCTGAGTCTTCGAACCATTTGGGAGGAAAGGGCCGGGCGCGGGGCGCGGCTCGCGGCTGGCCCGCCCTTCACCCCCTCCGCCGGGGCATCCGGAAGATCGGGCGAACACGCCGCACCGCTCAATCCCGCCCGTCGGCGCGGGCTAAACTCGCGGCATGGCCCCTCCTCCCCGCAAGCGCCAGCGCCGCACGCCGCCGACCACGGCGCGGCCGCGTCCCGCCGCTCCCGCCGCCCGCCCGGTCCGCCCGGCCGACAGTTCCACCCGCGCCACCCGCGTGCTCGACCTGCTGCTGCGCCGGTTGCCGCCGCGCTGGCGCGAGAAGGCCGCCGACTACCTCGTGCTCACCCGCATGGATCGCCCGATCGGCGCGCTGCTGCTGCTGTGGCCGACCTGGTGGGCGCTGTGGCTGGCCGCCGGTGATTTTCCGCCGTGGGGCACGCTGGTGATCTTCACCCTGGGCGTGTTCGCGATGCGCTCGGCCGGCTGCGCGATCAACGACTTCGCCGACCGCAAGCTCGACCCGCAAGTGGCGCGCACCGCCGGGCGGCCGATCGCCAGCGGCCGGGTCAGCCCGCGCGAGGCGCTGCTCGTGTTCGGCGTGCTGCTCGCGTTCTCGTTCCTGCTGGTGCTGCTGACCAATGCGCTGACCGTCAAGCTCTCCTTCGCCGGCGCGGCGCTGGCGGCGATCTATCCGTTCACCAAGCGCTGGACCTACCTGCCGCAGGTGGTACTGGGCGCGGCCTTCGGCTGGTCGATCCCGATGGCGTTCGCGGCGGTGACCAACACGGTGCCGCCGCTGGGCTGGCTGCTGTTCCTGGGCAACATCCTGTGGTCGGTGATCTACGACACCGAGTACGCGATGGTCGACCGCGACGACGACCTCAAGGCCGGCGCCAAGTCCACCGCGATCCTGTTCGGCGATGCCGACCTGCCGATCCTCGGCATGCTGATCGGCACCTTCCTGCTGGCCATGCTGTTCGTCGGCCAGCGCGCGCAACTGGGCTGGCCGTACTGGCTGGGCCTGCTCGCCGCCGCCGGGCTGTTCGGCTGGCAGCTGTGGCTGATCCGCCGCCGCGCGCGCGATGCCTGCCTGGCGGCGTTCCGCCACAACAACTGGGTCGGCCTGGCGCTGTGGATCGGCATCGTGCTGGCGCTGGCGGTGAAGTAAGGCCCAGGCCTTCGCAGGATGCCGTGGCGCCCGCCATCACCGCCCGCGCGGTGACGGCGCCCGCGCCAATGCCCACACGTCCACCCGCGCGACGCCCGCCCGCCTGAGCACCCGCGCGCATTCGGCCAGCGTGGCGCCGGTGGTCATCACGTCGTCCAGCACGACCACGTGCGCCGGCAACGCCGCGTCCGCCCGCACGGCGAACGCGCCGCGTACGTTGCGCCGGCGCGCCGCGGCATCCAGCTCGGTCTGCGCCGCGGTGGCGCGCGGCCGCTGCAGCAGGTCGTGCCGCACCGGAATCCCCAGCGCGCGACCGAGCGGGCGCGCCAGCTCCAGCGCCTGGTTGTAGCCGCGCTCGCGCAGCCGCGCCCGATGCAGCGGCACGGGCAGGATCAGCGCGGGACGCACGGGCGGCGGTAGGCTTTTCCACAGTGCGCCCAGCGTGCGTCCGGCGGCCAGCTCGCGGCCGAACTTGTAGCGCGCCTCCAGCCGGTCCAGCGGCCAGCCGTAGCGGAACGGCGCCCACGCCGCCTGCCACGGCGGCGGTTTGCGCTGGCAGGCGCCGCAGAGGGGCGTCGGGTTCGGCAATGGCAGCGCGCAACGCGTGCAGCAGTTCGTGTTGCGCGGCAGTTCCGCCGCGCAGGCCGCGCACAGGTCCAGCCCATCGGCGCCGGCATCGTCGCACAGCAGGCAGCGCCACGGCAGCAGCCAGGCGTGCAGGCGGGCGAGTGGTCGGGCAAGCGCATCCATGCGCATCGTGTCGGTCTCAGCCTTGCGGCTTGTACAACGCCGCGTCGAGGATCGACCACAGGTGGACGATCCAGCCGAGCCACACGATCCACAGCGCCGCGGCGAGCACGAACATGATGACCGCCTTGAGCAGCCGACCCTGCACCAACTGGCCCAGCCCGGGAATGAAGAAACTGCACACCGCGGCGATGACGTTGCCGGTGCTGCCCTGACCTGCGCTCATCGGCTTGCTCCATGGGGGTGGGGTGGCACGATGGTAGCGGACCCACGTGCGCGTGCGTCAGTCAACCTTGCTGAAACAGACAAGGTTGACAGGCGAAAGGACCGTTCCCACACTGCCGCGTCCCCACGCGGAGCCGCCGCCAATGATTCCCGCCCCCATCCGCCACGACTGGACGCGCGCGGAAGTCGCCGCGCTGTTCGCGCTGCCGTTCAACGACCTGCTGCACCGTGCGCACACGGTCCATCGCGCGCATCACGACCCGAACGCGGTGCAGGTGTCCACGCTGCTCTCGATCAAGACCGGCGGCTGTCCAGAGGACTGCGCCTACTGCCCGCAGGCGCAGCGCTACCAGACCGGCGTGAAGGCCGAGAAGCTGATGAACGTGGAAGCCGTGCTCGAGCGCGCGCAGGCCGCGCGCGACGCCGGCGCCAGCCGCTTCTGCATGGGCGCGGCCTGGCGCAGCCCGAAGGACCGCGACGTGGCGAAGGTGGCGCAGATCGTTTCCGCGGTGAAGGCGCTCGGCCTGGAAACCTGCGCCACGCTGGGCATGCTGAGCGGCGAACAGGCCTACACCCTCAAGCAGGCCGGGCTGGACTACTACAACCACAACCTCGACAGCGCGCCGGAGTTCTACGGCCAGATCATCCACACGCGCGAGTACCAGGACCGCCTGGACACGCTCGAGCACGTGCGCCATGCAGGCATGAAAACCTGCTGCGGCGGCATCGTCGGCATGGGCGAATCGCGCGGGCAGCGCGCCGGCCTGCTGCAGACGCTGGCCAACCTGCCCGAGCATCCGCAGTCGGTGCCGATCAACCAATTGGTGCAGGTCGAGGGCACGCCGCTGCACGGCACCGAAGCGCTCGATCCGTTCGAGTTCGTGCGCACCATCGCGGTGGCGCGCATCCTGATGCCGGCCTCGATGGTGCGCCTGTCCGCCGGCCGCCAGCAGATGGACGAGGCGGTGCAGGCGCTGTGCTTCCACGCCGGCGCCAACTCGATCTTCTACGGCGAGAAGCTGCTGACCACCGGCAACCCCGACGTCGCCGCCGACCGGGCGCTGTTCGCGCGGCTGGACCTGCATCCGCTCGAGGTGGTCGAGCGCTCGGGCACCGTGCACGCCGATATCCTCGAATCGGCCTGACGCGCCGTGCGCGCGGACCTGATCCAGCGGCTGGCCGTGCGGACGTCCGAACGGGCGCGTGCCGACCTGCTGCGCCGCGCGCGCACCATCGAGCATGCCGAAGGCCCCTGGCTCGAGGCCAGCGGGCGCCGCCTGCTCACCTTCTGCTCGAACGACTACCTGGGCCTGGCCCAGCATCCGCAACTGATCGCCGCGTTCAAGCGCGTGGCCGACGACGAGGGCGTGGGCAGCACCGCCGCGCACCTGGTCTGCGGACATCGCCGCGAGCATGCCGCGCTGGAGGAAGCGCTGGCCGAGTGGACCGGCCGCGAGCGCGCGCTGCTGTTCTCCACCGGCTACATGGCCAACCTCGGTGTGCTGCAGGCGCTGCTCGGCCGCGGCGACGTGTGCGTGCAGGACAAGCTCAACCATGCCTGCCTGCTGGATGGCGCGATGCTGGCCGGCGCCACGCTGCGCCGTTATCTGCATGGCGATGCCGCCGCCGCGGCGCGCCAGCTGGCCGGCGAACCCGGCACGGCCGCGCTGCTCGCCACCGACGGCGTGTTCAGCATGGACGGTGACCGTGCGCCGCTGCGTGCGCTGGTCGCGTCGTGCCGGCGCGAGGGCGCCACGCTGATGGTCGACGATGCGCATGGCCTGGGCGTGCTCGGTCCCGAGGGCGCCGGCAGTGTCGCCGAGGCGGGCCTCGGCGCGCACGAGGTGCCGGTGCTGATGGCCACGCTGGGCAAGGCGCTGGGCACCCACGGCGCGTTCGTCGCCGGATCGACCGAGCTGATCGAGGGCCTGACCCAGTTCGCCCGCACCTACGTCTACACCACTGCGATGCCGACGGCGCTGGCCGCCGCCACGCTTGCGGCGGTGCAGTTGGCACGCACGGAAAGCTGGCGGCGCGAAAAACTCGTTGCGCTGATCGCCCGCTTCCGCGCCGGCGCCACACAACTGGGTCTGCCGCTGGCCGCCTCGGACACGCCGATCCAGCCGCTGCTGCTGGGCGACGCCGCCGGCGCGCTCGCGGCCGCACGGGCACTGGAGGCGCACGGCGTGCTGGTGACAGCGATCCGCGCACCGACGGTGCCGGCCGGCCAGGCGCGGTTGCGCATCACGCTGAGCGTTGCGCACGAAGAGGAACACGTCGATCGCCTGCTCGACGCGCTGGCGGCCCTGCCGCGGGCCGGCGCCGAGGCGCCGGTATAATCGTCGGCTCGCCGCATCCTGCCCGCATGATCGTCAACGTCGCCGCCTACCGTTTCGTCCCGCTCGCGGACCTGCCCGCGTTGCGCGATGCCCTGCGCACGCGCGCCGAAGCGCTGGCGCTCAAGGGCACCATGCTGCTCGCGCCGGAAGGCATCAACCTGTTCCTGGCCGGGGGGCGCGATGCCGTCGACGAGTTCCTTGCCTGGCTGCGCGAGGACTCGCGCTTCGCCGGCCTGCCGGTGAAGGAGTCGCTCTCCGACGCCGTGCCGTTCGGACGGCTGCGCGTGCGGCTCAAGCGCGAAATCATCACCCTGCGCGCGCCCGTCGCGCCGCACCAGGGCCGCGCCCCCGCGGTCGAGGCCGCCACGCTCAAGCGCTGGCTCGACCAGGGCCATGACGATGCGGGCCGCGAGGTCGTGCTGCTGGATACGCGCAACGACTACGAGACCGACGTGGGCCGCTTTGCCGGAGCGGTCGACTACCGCGTGCCGAGCTTCACCGCGCTGCCCGCGGCGGTGCTGGCCGATCGCGAGCGCTATGCCGGCAAGGCCATCGTGTCCTACTGCACCGGCGGCATCCGCTGCGAGAAGGCGGCGTTGCACCTGGCCGAGCAAGGCCTGGGCGAAGTGCTGCAGTTGGAAGGCGGAATCCTGAAATATCTGGAGGAGACCGACGGCAGCCATTGGGAAGGCGACTGCTTCGTGTTCGACGGGCGTGGCGCGGTCGACAAGGCGCTGCAGCCCTCGCCCTTGCTCCCTCTCCCCTCCGGGGAGAGGGTTGGGGTGAGGGGACACTCTTGCGGGGAGCCCGCTTCGGGCGTCTCTCCACCTACCACCCTCCCTGCGAGCCGGGGGGGGGGGGGGGCCACCCCCTCCCCCCC